>NZ_AUGA01000027.1:0-130332 GCF_000426785.1 Bradyrhizobium sp. th-b2 | reverse complement strand
GCCTTTGTCGACAAGGGATACCGCGGCCATGACGCACAGAACCCGCGCCGCGTCTTCATCTCCGGCCAGAAGCGCGGCGTCTTCGGCACTATCAAGCGCCAGCTGCGGCGCCGC
Source organism: Bradyrhizobium sp. th-b2 (assembly GCF_000426785.1). Lineage (NCBI taxonomy): Bacteria > Pseudomonadati > Pseudomonadota > Alphaproteobacteria > Hyphomicrobiales > Nitrobacteraceae > Bradyrhizobium > Bradyrhizobium sp. th-b2. The sequence continues at coordinate 130,218 of NZ_AUGA01000027.1, read as the reverse complement.
TCCGCTATCGAGCCCGTGATCGGCCATTTGAAGGCTGACGGACACCTCGGCCGCTGCTACCTCAAAGGCCGCGCCGGCGATACCGCCAACGTCATCCTCTCCGCCGTCGGTTACAACTTCCGCCGCATCCTCGCCTGGCTAAGGGCTCTTTGGTACCTCTTCCTGGCTGCCTTCTTCTCAGTCACCAGCCACCGCACACCACTCAAATCGGCTTCTTAACCGACGACTCAGCATCCACAGGGGTGGGTGCGGCGAAGCCGTAGCCCGCCGAGGGTGGGGCGAGACGGCGATTATACCGTTGGCCCTCCGCGCTATACCCGTGGTCGGTTGCTCATTTCCGAGCCGTTAGACGACATGGACGCAGTCTCGTTCGATCCAAACGGAGTGCATGTAGCTTGGCTACTCCAAGACCTCGCCGACTTCGAGTTCGACCAGGTCTCCTTTGAGATCGACGACTGGAAAATGGCGGCCGAGGCACCTCATGAATAGTGCCCGCGTCTCCCTGTCTTCCGGCAGCGCCTCCGGAACAGCCACGACTTCAACTCTGTCCCCGATCTTCATTATCAACGCCTTCCGGCGGCGAGCAAAACGAGTCTAGGCCCGCATTCCAACCGCAGGACCAAACGGCGGGTCATCATCGTTCGGCGGCGCCGGCGCGTAGTGATCGAATTGCATGGTGAAGGTCGCGCGGCCCCGGCCTGCCACGCGCAGGCCATTCGTGTACCCGAACATGTTCATCAGCGGCACCATTGCTGCGATGACGACGCTGTCGCTGTGCGCGCTTTGATTCTGAATCGTGGCACGGCGCAGGGACGCGCTTCATGAGGTCGATCTTGGTGTCGAGCTGCAGCTCGCTGATGCCCTTCAGGATGATCTGGCCGGACTCAGGATCAGTCGACACGCGGAAGGAGGGATCCTCCGCGGCCAGCTCGGCGAGCGCAGCCTTAAGCCTCTGATGGTCGGCTTGCGACTTAGGCTCGATCGCAATTTCGATAATGCCGGGTTGCACGAGCGGTCCACCTTCGCTCCATGATATCACGAGATGGACGGTGAGGTGTGTTAACCACGCGGCCGCCGAATACGTCGTTCCGTCGTCAACAAGGAGCCTGACGGTCGGTGTAGCCAAAACGGAACCGATAGCCTCATGACCAGGTAAACGATGGAGGTAACCCCCCTTCTCTCGGCCTGCGACACTTTACCATTTCTGTCCAGACATCGAATTACGCTCAGATGGCGCGCCGACCGGACGGCCTCAGCTGCGCTGGGACTACGCACTACGACAGGGCTAGGGGATGATCGCGATCGAAAGCCACGCAGCGCGGGCTCAACCAGCGCGCATCGCCGCCGTTGACATCGTCCACGATCTCGACGCCGCCGAGACGATCTGGCGGAGTCTTGAGAACTCGAACCATTCCATCACGCCGTTTCAGCGGTTCGACTTCCTCGCCCCGTGGCAGCGTGAGGTCGGTGAGCGCGCGGGACTGTCGCCTTTCATCGTTGTTATGCTTGACGGCGACGGCCAACCACGGGGCTTGCTGCCGCTCGCCCAGCAAACAGCGCTGGGCGTGCGCCGCGCGAGCTTCATGGGCGGCGAGCACGCAACCTTCAACATGGGCCTGTGGGATCGCGAGTTCGCCGCCGGTGTCACGAAGGCCGATCTCAACGCAGTCATCGCGATGCTCGCCAAGCGCGACGAGGCCGACGTGCTGGTGCTGCGCCAACAGCCGGCCCAGTGGCGCGACGTGCAAAATCCGCTGGCGCTGCTGCCTCATGAACCCCCGGTCTTCAACTGCCCGATGCGCACAATCGAGCCGGGCGCAACGACCGCGAACCTGATCGGCGATCCCTCCCGCCGCATGAAGCTCAAACAGCGCAAGCTGCTGGAGCTGACCGGCTACCGCTATCACGTCGCCTCTGCCGACGCCGACATCGCCCGTCTGCTCGACTGGTTCTTTCGCGTGAAGTCGGAGCGGCTGGCCGAGCGGAAGCTGTCCAATGTGTTCGCCGAACGCGCCGTGGAGACATTCATCCGCACCGCCTGCATGACAAAGCTGCCCCATGGCGGCCGTGCCATCGAAATCCACGCGCTCGAAAGCGACGAGGAAGTGATCGCGATCTTCGCCGTGGTTGCCGACGGCCACCGCTTCTCGACGATGTTCAACACCTACACTTTGTCAGACAATGCGAAATTCAGCCCCGGCCTGCTCTTGATGCAGGAAATCATCCATCATTTTGCCGGCCGGCACTATCGTGCCTTCGACTTCGGCCTTGGCTCGCATGAATACAAGCGGCTGTTCTGTAAGGACGACGAACCGCTCTTCGACAGTTTCATTCCGCTCACCAGGCTCGGCCGACAAGCCGCCGGAGTGATGTCCGCGGTCGATCGCACCAAGCGGTTGGTGGAGCACCACCCGAAGCTCCGCGGCGTTGCGCAGCACCTTCGCAAGGTCTTGCTTGACAAGGCATTCTGCGCAATTCCTCTCGTTTCCCTGCTTCAAATGTAGCCGTCGAACTTCGTCAACCGCCCGGCACCTCCCGTCAGACGATGCGCCGGCCGGCGCGGCGCGCGATCGGCCGCTGCACGAAATACATCGCAGTCAGCGAGATCAGGGTCGTGGCAACGACGATGTAGCCGAGACGGTCGAAGTGCAGCAGCGAACCGTCCGGGTTCTCGGCGATGATCGCCGCCGCGAACACCGAGCCCAAGCCGCCCGACAACTGTTGTACGGATGCTGAGACCGCGCTGAACGAGCCGCGCTGGCTGGCATCGGGGATCGCCGACATCAACGCCTGTGACGGGATCATGCGCGAGAAGATGCCGACGAACATCAGCACATTGACGACGATCGCGGTCAGCAGCGAGACGTGGCCGAGATTGGTGTAGATCAGCACCATGATGACGGACACCACGCAGCCGAACGCGAAGGTCGGATATTTGCCGAATTTGTCGCTGGCGCGGCCGACCAGCGGCCCGATGAGGATGCTGAACAGGCCGGAGACCAGATAGATCGTCGGCAGATGGACGATGTCGATGCCGAGATTGTGCACGGTGAAGGCGCTGCCGAACGGCATCAGCATGAAGCCGCCGGTCGCCAGCAGCGTCGTCACCAGGAAGGCCAGCGTGTAGCGCGGCTGCCCGACGGTTGCGACCAGATGGCGGAACGGATTGCTGTCATGCTGCAGCTTGAGATGCCCGTCGACCGGCTCCATCACCAGCGCGATGACGGCGATTGCCGCGATCGACAGGCCGACGATGGCGACAAAGCAGATGTGCCAGTTCCAGTGATTGGCCAGGAAAAGTCCGGCCGGGACGCCGAGCACCTGGCTCGCGGCGAACGCCGTCTGCAGCACGCCCATCGCGCGGCCGCGCTGTTGCAGCGGATACAGGTCGGTGACGATCGCAAGCACGACGGACCCGATCACGCCGCCGAACAGGCCGGTGACGATGCGGCCGAGCAGCAGCACGTGGAAATTCTGCGCCACCGCGCAAAGCACGGTACCGAGCATGAAGCCGACATAGAAGAACAGCAGCAGCCGCTTGCGGTCGAAGCGATCGGCAAAGCCGGCAGCGAGGATGCCGGAAAATCCGGCGGCGAAAGCGTAGGCGGAGACCGCGACGCCGAACTGCCCGGCCGTGATGTTGAGCGAGGGCATCAGGATGGCGCCGAGCGGCGACATGATGATGAAGTCGAGAATCAGGGTGAATTGCGTGAAGGCAAGCAGCGCGATCAGGAACGATTGATAGCGCGTAAAGCCGCGCTCCTGCTGGCCGTCGTCGATCGGCGCGGCGATGGTCTGTTCCGACATGAGGCTCATTTCACTGGGAGGCTGGGTGGGGCTGGCCACAGATAGGGAGGGCACGTGAGGATTTCATGGGGCGCGCGGGCAACAGTTCCATCGAAATCGGGAGCTTGGGGAATGGCTTGGCCGTGCGCACCAGGCCAAAATCGGCGCGAGAATGCGGGAAGCAGGACGTCCGGCACGCAACGGCAATTGTTTCCGGTTGTGTCGGGCGACAACTGCAACGTTTGAGTGGTATACTTCGCAACCTTGAAAGTGTACGCACGTCAAGGATGTGAATCGCAACGATGCATCTCCTGGTTCCGTCTGTGGCGATGACGCAACAGATCGCTGCAAATCGTCTCAAGCTTGAACGGAGCGGATCAGCCGACGCTGAGAGCGGGGCAGGGGGTAGCAGGGGGCGCGAGGCCGGGGGCTCGGTTCGCGCCGACGTTGGAGAAGGGCATGGTTTCATCGCGGCTCGCGGCGATCCTGTCGTGCACTCTGGGTGGCGGCTGTCTTCTATCTGCGTCGCAGGCGTTCGCTGCCTGCGACAGTCTCGCGCCGGTGAGCGGTCAGACGGTGACCTGCTCGACCGCTGCGCCGAATCCCTCGCCGGCGGGCGTGCAGGCCGCGGCCGGCAGCTCGAACGTCACCGTGAACTTGCTGCAGGGCGCCGGCATCACGCCGGGCGCCGGAGCGACCGCGATCGGCCTTGTCGCCGGCAGCACCGCCACCAACAACGGCACGCTGACGATCAGCGGCGGCGGCACCGGAATCTTCGGCAGCGGCAACGGCAACGTCTTCACCAACGGTGCGTCGGGCGTGATCTCGACCACAGGTGCCGGCAGCAACGCGATCGCCGCCAGCAGCAACGGCAACACGCTGATCAACAACGGCACCATCACGACGCAGAACGGCACCGCGCGCGGGCTTGCCATCACCGGTCTCACCCAACACAGCAACAATACGCTGATCAATACCGGCACGATCACGACCCAGGGCCCGCAGTCGCACGGCCTCTATGTGCAGACCGGCGACAGCAACACCTTCACCAACAGCGGCACCATCACCACGGCGGGGGCGGGGGCGCGCGCGATCTTCTCCGCCGGGCAGTTCGCGAATATCACCAACACCGGCACGCTGCTGACGACCGGCGGCGATGCCGGCGGCACCGCCAACAACACCGTGTTCATGCAAGGCAATGCCGGCGTGCTGCGGAACAGCGGCACCATCGAGGCGCGCGGCGTCAATGCCGACGGCGTGTTCTCCAACACCGCGGGATCGTCATTCACCGCCCGCATCGAGAACTTCGCCGGCGGCCGGATCATCAGCCAGTCAGGGCCCGCGATCCGCACGCTCAACGGCGCCACCACCATCGTCAATGCCGGCCTGATCGCCGGCAACAGCGGCACGGCGCTCGCGGGCGGCGGCGGTGCGGTGACGATGATCCTGCAAACCGGCTCGCAGATATCAGGCCTTGCCGATGGCGGTGGCGGCAACAACCAGGTACGGCTGCAGGGCAGCGGCACGGCGAACAACCCGTTCGCGCGGTTCCAGACGCTGACGATGGAAGGCGCTGACTGGACCTGGGCCGGCACCGGCACCTTCGCCAACACCTTCGTCAACAGCGGCTCGCTGACGCTGCAGACCTCGCTGACCGGCAATGTCTCGATTGCATCAGGCACCAGCCTGCTGGCGGGTAACGGCGCCAATCCGTCGATCACGCCGTTTCCGGGTGGTCCGCCTGTTACCGTCACCAATGCTGGCGTCATCAACCTGGCCAATGGCGGCGCCACCGCTGGGAACAGTCTCACGATTGCGGGAAACTATGTCGGTAATGGCGGCGGACTCTTTCTGCGCACCGTGCTCGGTGGCGACGGCTCACCGTCGGATCGTCTCGTCATCTCCGGCGGCAACGCGTCGGGCTCGACCGCCGTCACCGTCAGCAATGCCGGCGGCGCGGGCGCGCTGACCGCCGCCGACGGAATCATGGTGGTGCAGGCCGTTAATGGCGGCACCACGGCCGCAGGCGCATTCGGTCTCACCAACGCCGTCGTGGCCGGCGCGCACGAATATCTCCTGTTCCGTGGCGGCGTGTCCGCGGGCAGCGCCGACAACTGGTATCTGCGCTCGACGCTGTTGCCCGGCACGGCTGCGCCTGCGCCGCCGCTTGCGCCTCCGCCGCCGCCGCCGGCATCGCCCGATGTGGTCCCGCCGCCATCGACGCCGCTCGCACCCGACGTGTCGGCGCTGACGCCGCCGGCGGCGGGCGCAGCGCCAGTCGAGCTCTATCGCGAGGAAGCCTCGGTCTATTCGGCGCTGCCGCAGGTCGCGCAGAAGCTCGGGCTTGCGACGCTCGGCACCTTCCATCAGCGCCAGGGCGATCAGGCCCTGCTGACCGGCAGCGGCGAGCAGCCGGCAGCGTGGGCGCGCGCCTATGGCTCGCGCAGCTCGCAGAGCTGGGCCGGCACGGTCAGCCCCTCGTTCGACGGCACCATGGCCGGCGTGCAGGTCGGCGTCGACATCCTGCGCTTTCAGTCCGCGCCCGAGCATCATGATCGCGCGGGGTTCTTCTATGCCTATGGCTGGGCCAGCGGCACCGTTAACGGTTTTGCGCTCGGCTTGAATGATGTGCGCACCGGCACGCTCTCGATCGACAGCCAGAATGTCGGCGGCTACTGGACCCATATCGGCCCCTCGGGCTGGTATGTCGACGCCGTGCTGATGGGCAGCTTCTACGGTGCCAGTCCGCAGTCGGATCGCCAGGTCGGCGCGCGTGTATCGGGCACCGGCGTCGCGGCGTCGCTGGAATCAGGGGTACCGATCCCGCTGAATCGATTTGTCGCGATCGAGCCGCAGGCGCAGCTGATCTGGCAACGCCAATCGTTCGACAGCTTCAACGACATGTTCTCCAGCGTCGCACTCGGCAGCGCCGATACGCTGACCGGCCGGCTCGGCGTCCGCATTCCGGCAACCTTCGTCGTCGGCACCGCCGAGCTGCGTCCCTATCTCGAGGTCAATCTCTGGCACACCGCCGCGAACGACCGCAGCATCGCCTTTGCGACGACCGACCTGATCGGCGTGCAAAGCCGCGGCACCGCCGTCGAGATCGGCGCCGGCGTCTCCGCGCAGCTCAATCGTACGATCAGCGCCTATGCGAGCGCGGGCTACACCACCTCGGTGGACTCGACGCATCGCGAGGACATCACCGGCCGGTTCGGGCTGCGCGTCAGCTGGCAGTAGCGCTGCGCTGGCGTCGGACGGTGTGGGGCAGCAAGCCATTGTCTCCGCTGCACAATGGCGCTACACCGTGAACCAACTGTGCCAGCGATAGCCTGTCCCGACAGCGATTCGACGAGGTTTTTGACAGCATGACCATCCGCCTGCATCGCGGCGACCTGCCCGATCTGTCCCGCTACACCGATTCGGTGGCGATCGACACCGAGACCATGGGACTGCATCCGCATCGCGACCGGCTCTGCGTGGTGCAGATGTCGAACGGCGACGGCACCGCCGACGTGATCCAGATTCCGAAGGGACACACCGATTCGCCGAACCTGAAGGCGCTGCTCGCCAATCCGAAAGTCACCAAGATCTTCCATTTCGCGCGGTTCGACGTCGCGGTGCTCTACAACACTTTCGGCGTGATGCCGGCGCCGGTCTATTGCACCAAGATCGCCTCGCGCCTGTCGCGCACGTACACCGACCGCCACGGCCTGAAGGATCTGGTGCGCGAGGTGCTGAACGTCGAATTGTCGAAGCAGCAGCAGTCGAGCGACTGGGGCGCGCAAAGCCTGAGCGAGGCCCAGCTCGCCTACGCCGCCTCCGACGTGCTGCACCTGCACGCGCTACGCGACAGACTCGATGTCATGCTGGCGCGCGAGGGACGGACGGATCTTGCCAGGGCATGCTTCGAATTCCTGCCGACGCGCGCCAGGCTCGATCTCGACGGCTGGGAGGCCGAGGACATTTTCGCCCATTCATAATGGGCGCCGAATTCGTCGCAGCAGGGGCGATTCCGCCCCGTTTCGGCCAAACTGTTCACGCGTGGTCCGGGTTGAAGTCGGCTGGGGGGCGCGACGCCGGGTCCCGGCTGCATATTTGGGCGGCTCCGGCTAGAATAGGGGCGATTTCGCGCCTCTGGAGCTCAGGTGAATTCGGTTCAGAATCCAGCCTATGTCACGGGCCTCGAGGCGCGCTTTGCCGCTGCCGCGCGGCACAGCCGTATGGTGCGGATCCTGCGCATTGCGGTGCCCGCGGTGGTCGGGCTGTCGATGGCCTCGATCATCTCCATCTCGGTGTTCAATCCATTCCACGACGTGATCCCCAAGCTGCCGCTCGAGATGGACAACCTGGTGGTGTCGGGCACCAAAATCACGATGGAATCGCCGCATATCGCCGGCTTCTCGGCCGATGGGCGGCCCTATGAAATGTGGGCCAAGGCGGCGATCCAGGACGTCACGGATCCCGACCATGTCGAGCTGAAGACCATCCGCGCCAAGGTGGCGCAGCAGGATCAGTCGACGGTGACGATGGATGCGCGTACCGGCTTCTTCGACAACAAGAAGCAATTGCTCGACCTGCGCCAGGATATCTTCCTGCAATCGTCCACCGGCTATGAAGCGAAGCTGACGCAGGCCTTCGTCGACATCAACAAGGGCAATGTGTCGTCGGACGAGCATGTCGACGTCAAGCTGCTCGAGGGCACGCTGACCTCCGATCGCCTGCGGATCTACAACAGCGGCGAGCTGGTGCGGTTCGAAGGTAATGTCGTGATGAATCTGGACAAGCTCGGCGACAACAACCCGCCTGCCGAGCCCGCGCAGCCTCCTCCGCCGCCACCGAAGGCGCGCAAATCCGCCAACACGAAATGATTTTGATGATGAGACGTTTTCCGCATGGCATCGCAATGGCGGCCTCTCTGCTCGCGCTGTTCGCAGTGAGCCATGCGTCCGCGCAGGGCACGATGACCGGCGTTCCCAACGCCATGCAGGGCTTTTCGCAGAACCGCGACCAGCCGATCCAGATCGAGGCGGCGTCGCTCGAAATGCGCGACAAGAAGAAGGAGGCGACCTTCGCCGGCAATGTGAAGGTCGTGCAGGGCGACACCACCATGACCTCGAAGATCCTGGTCGTGTTCTACGAGGATAAGTCGACCCAGGCGCCGGCACCTGCGCCGGCCGGCAAGGCCGCGGCCGCCAAGGGGGCTGCGCCGATGCAGTCGGCCACGCCCGGCCCCGGCGGCGCGTCCTCGATCAAGCGGTTGGAGGCGAAGGGCGATGTCGTCGTGACCCAGAAGGACCAGGTCGTCACTGGCGAGACCGCGATCTTCGACACCAAGGCCAATCTGATCACCATGCTCGGCGGCGCCGGCGGCCAGGTGGTGCTGACCCAGTGCCAGAACGTGCTTCGCGGCGACCGCCTGCTGGTCGACATGACCACCGGCGTCTCGCGGGTGGAATCCAGCAGCGGCAAGGTGCAGGGCCTGTTCATCCAGTCCCAGGGCGGCCAGAGCGGCAAGGGAGGCTGCGCAACGCCGCCCGCCCCTGGCGCAGCCCCTGCCGCCGCTCCTGCTGCCCCAGCGGCGCCGTCGCCGCTTCAGCTCATCCCGGGCAAGCCAAAATAGGCGCCGGTGGCGCGAGGATCGTCATGCCGATGCTGCTTGCGCGCGCCGCAATCACAGCCGTCCTCGCTCTGATGGCGTCCGACACCGCGCGCGGACAGGGCACTGCGTCCGTGCCCAATGCCATGCAGGGCTTCGCGCAGAACCGCAACCAGCCGGTCAAGATCGAGGCGGCCGTGCTCGAAATGCGTGACAAGAAGAAGGAGGCGACTTTCTCCGGCAATGTGAAGGTCGTGCAGGGCGACACCACCATGACCTCGAAGATCCTGGTCGTGTTCTACGAGGATAAATCTTCCCAGCCACCGGCGGCTGCCCCGGGGGCCACCGCATCCAAGGACCCGCCCAAGGATACTGCGGTGCAACCGGCGACGCCCGGCCCCGCCGGCGCGTCCTCGATCAAGCGGCTGGAAGCGAAGGGCGATGTCGTCGTGACCCAGAAGGATCAGGTCGTCACCGGCACGACCGCGATCTTCGACACCAAGAACAATTTGATCAGCATGCTCGGCGGCAGCGGCAGCCAGGTGGTGCTGACCCAGTGCCAGAACGTGGTGCGCGGCGATCGCCTGCTTGTGGACATGACGACCGGCGTCTCGCGCGTGGAATCCGACACCGGCAGGGTGCAGGCCATGGTCGCTCAGGGACAGGACTGCAGCGGCGCGTCGGCGCCGACCGCACCCGTAAGCCCCCCGTCAGCTTCCGCCAAACCACCAAAATCAAGATAAATCAATGCATTAGATAATATTTTGCGACCGCGAGGTTGAAGCGCGCGGGGTGAGGCTGTATCTACTGCAGCGGCCCGGCCGAACGATGCGCCTTGAGGGGAGTCATGTTGGCCGGTCAGGGCATCCATTCATTCAAGGCGCGGGTGATCGCGCCTTGCCGTGTTGTTTGAGCATGATCTCCGCGCAAACGCGTCCGCTGTTGTCGCGAGGGGAGGCCGGAATCCAGATTTCCGGATCATGCTTGCGCCTTCGCGTGCGAATCAATTGGTCCGCAGGCAAAGTCGCCGGATTACCGTGAAAGGCTGAAGCGAAGCGGGGATGGTGGATTTTCTCGGCATGTTCCGGCGGCGCCCTGCGAAACGCAGCACCGGATTTGCGCGCTCGCATGACGACATCACGGCGCTCGGCGATTCCTTCGGCGAGATGCTGACGTCACCGGTGCGCGACGCGCCGCCGATGGCGCGCGCCGCCCCCGTTCCCGACGTCGAGTTGCCGCGGTCGCAGCCCGCTGCAGCGCCGGCGCGCACGCGGCCCGCGAGGAACAGCGCTCCGGCTGCGCCACAGCTGATCAAGCGGCCAGGCTATCTGGCTGTGCATAGCGTGGAAAAGAGTTTTGGCAGCCGCCAGGTCGTGCGCGGCGTCAGCATCTATGTGCGCCGCGGCGAAGCGGTCGGCCTGCTCGGCCCCAACGGCGCCGGCAAGACCACCGTGTTCTACATGATCACCGGTCTGATCAAGGCCGATCGCGGCGCGATCGAGCTCGACGGCCATGACGTCACCAAGCTGCCGATGTATCAGCGCGCGCGGCTCGGCATCGGCTATCTGCCGCAGGAAGCTTCGATTTTCCGCGGCCTCTCGGTCGAGCAGAACATCCGTGCCGTGCTCGAGGTCGTCGAGCCCTCGAAGAAGAAGCGCGAGCATGAGCTCGATTCGCTGCTCGACGAATTCAACATCACGCGGCTGCGCAAAAGCCCGTCGATCGCGCTGTCCGGCGGCGAGCGCCGCCGTGTCGAGATCGCGCGCGCGCTGGCGACACGCCCGAACTACATGCTGCTCGACGAGCCGTTCGCCGGCATCGACCCGATCGCGGTCGGCGACATCCAGGACCTCGTCCGCCATCTCACCAACCGCGGCATCGGCGTGCTCATTACCGACCACAATGTCCGCGAGACGCTCGGCCTGACCGACCGCGCCTACATCGTCTATGCCGGTGAGATCTTGACTGAGGGAAGCCCGGAGGAGATCGTCAACGATCCGGACGTACGGCGCCTTTACCTTGGCGAAGAGTTCCGCCTCTAGCGCAACATTCTGATCCGTCAAGCCATATACATCTGTCCGAGAGTAGGATAAGCAAGAATCGAGCCAACTTTTGGGATCGATTTTGCCTCCATGGCGCTGACGCAAAGACTAGAGTTCCGCCAGTCGCAGTCGCTGGTGATGACGCCGCAGCTGATGCAGGCGATCAAGCTGCTGCAACTGTCGAACCTCGATCTGTCGGCCTTTGTCGAGGAAGAGCTGGAGCGCAACCCGCTGCTCGATCGCGCCGCCGACGGGCCGGAACCGCCAGTGGCGGGCGAGCCGGCCATGGAACGGTCCGATTACGGCGATTCCGAAGGTTCCAGCAGCTACGGGGATGACGGCGACCATTCCGACATGGCGGCAGGCTCGGGCGGCGAGACCGCCTTCGAGCCCGGCCAGGAGGAATGGATGAACCGCGACCTCGGCACCCGCGCCGAGATCGAGCAGACGCTGGATACCGGTCTCGACAACGTGTTCTCCGAGGAGCCGGCGGAGGCTGCGGCGCGCGCCGCGCAGGACGCGCCGCCGTCGGTCTATACCGAATGGGGCGGTGGCGCCTCCAGCGACGACGAGTACAATCTCGAAGCCTTCGTGGCCGCCGAGCTGACGCTCGCCGACCATCTCGCCGAACAGCTTGCGGTGGCGTTCTCGGCGCCGGCGCAGCGCATGATCGGGCAGTATCTGATCGACCTGGTCGACGACGCCGGCTATTTGCCCGCAGATCTCGGCCAGGCCGCCGAGCGGCTCGGTGCGTCGCAGCAGGTGGTCGACGAGGTCGTCGCGGTGCTGCAGAAATTCGATCCGCCGGGCGTGTGCGCGCGAAACCTGAGCGAGTGCCTGGCGATCCAGCTGCGTGAGCTCGATCGCTACGATCCGGCGATGCAGGCGCTGGTCGAGCATCTCGACCTGCTCGCCAAGCGCGACATCGCGGCCTTGCGAAAGCTCTGCGGTGTCGACGACGAAGACATCACCGACATGATCGCGGAGATCCGCCGGCTCGATCCGAAGCCCGGTCTGAAGTTCGGCACCGCGCGGACGCAGACCATGGTGCCCGACGTCTATGTCCGTCCCGGCCCCGACGGCGGCTGGCATGTCGAGCTCAATAGCGACACTCTGCCACGCGTGCTGGTCAATCAGACCTATTACGCTGAACTGTCGAAGACGATCCGCAAGGACGGTGACAAGTCGTACTTCACCGACTGCCTGCAGAACGCGACCTGGCTGGTGCGCGCGCTCGATCAGCGCGCCCGCACCATCCTGAAGGTCGCGACCGAAATCGTCCGCCAGCAGGACGGGTTCTTCACCTATGGCGTCGCGCACTTGAGGCCGCTCAATCTGAAGGCGGTGGCGGATGCGATCCAGATGCATGAATCGACGGTGTCGCGCGTCACCGCCAACAAATACATGGCGACCAATCGCGGCAGTTTTGAATTGAAGTATTTTTTCACCGCCTCGATCGCGTCCGCCGACGGCGGCGAGGCGCATTCGGCCGAAGCGGTGCGTCACCACATCAAGCAACTGATCGACGGCGAGGCGCCGTCGGCGATCCTGTCCGACGACACGATCGTGGAACGTTTGCGCGCCTCGGGCATTGATATTGCCCGCCGCACCGTCGCGAAGTACCGCGAAGCGATGCGGATCCCATCTTCGGTGCAGCGCCGCCGTGACAAACAGAGCATGCTTGGCAACGCCCTTTCGGCTCCCGCCTCCTCGTCCGACCGGTCGCGCGATACAGCCCCCGTTTAGGTTACTCTTTGAGCATGACCCCGTCCAAGTACGGACCGGACCATGCGCTCGTTGCGTTCGCGTCAAATCGCGATAGTCTCAACCTTTCCAGGTGAAGCGTCGTCCAGGAAGGAAGGTGACCGGAATCCCAGCAAGCATCACGCTCCTGCAAGAGTGATCGAGGCATCCAGCAATTGAGGCATCAAATGACCCTTCGTATCTCGGGAAAGAGCATCAGCATCGGCGAGGCGCTTCGCGCGCGCGTCAGCGAGCGCACCGACGAGGTCCTGCGAAAGTATTTTGATGGCAACTATTCCGGTCACATCACGCTGAGCAAGGATGGCTTCGGCTTCCGAACCGATTGCTCGCTGCATCTGGATTCCGGCATCACGCTGGAAGCCGAATCCAACGCCGTCGACGCCTATGCCAGCGCGGATGTTGCGCTCCTGATGATCGAGAAGCGCCTGCGCCGTTACAAGAGCCGGCTCAAGGATCGCTCCCACCGCAAGACCTATGCCGCCAACGCAGCGCTTGCCGAATTGAACGGCGTCGGGCTCGACGCGCCGAGCTACGTCATCGAGGCGCCCGAGAACGACGACGAGGTCACCGAATACAGCCCGGTGATCATTGCCGAGGCAACCACCGCGCTGAAGCGGCTGTCGGTCAGTGAAGCGGTGATGGAGCTCGACCTGTCCGGCGCCTCCTGCCTGGTGTTCCAGCATGGCGGCAGCGGCCGGGTGAACATCATTTACCGCCGTACGGACGGCAATGTCGGCTGGGTCGATCCGCCGGCGGTGAGCCCCTGAGGATATACGAGAGATGGCATTGACGTCCGAAGCCGGCCCTGCTTATGGTCCGCCGCCTCCAGCAATAAGGGGGCGGAACAGGGTTCGCAGGTGTTGGCACCGCCGATACGTTGGAGTAGAAGCCCTGCCAGCTGGACCCGGGCTAAGCCCGCATCCCACCTCAACTTCTTGACGCCGCCGCTGTAAAGCCTATTTCGCAACCTGACGGTTCATTCACCTCGGAACGTCCCAATGCCGATTACCGATTTGGTCGCACCCGAGGCGATACTCCCGGCTTTAAAAGTCATCAGCAAGAAGCAGGCGCTGCAGGAACTTGCCGCGCGTGCGTCGGCTCTGACCGGGCAGAACGAGCGCGCCGTCTTCGAGGTGCTGCTGCAGCGCGAGAAGCTCGGCACCACGGCGGTCGGCTATGGCGTCGCCATTCCGCACGGCAAGCTGCCCAAGCTGGAGAAGCTGTTCGGCTTCTTCGCCCGCCTCGAGCGCCCGATCGATTTCGAGGCGATGGACGGCCAGCCGGTCGATCTGATCTTCCTGTTGCTGGCGCCCGAAGGCGCCGGCGCCGACCACCTCAAGGCGCTCGCGCGGATCGCCCGCCTGCTGCGCGATCAGGACGTCGCCAAGAAGCTGCGTGCCTCGCGCGACGCGCAGGCGATCTACTCGGTGCTCGCGCTGCCGCCGGCGAGCGCGGCGTAATCGCGAATTCGTTTTCGCGCCACTGTCATCAGAGCATAGCCGATGCGTCACGCGCTGGCGCACTCCAACGCAGGTCCGGATCTGCACTTCAGCTGGGGCTACAGGTCCTGTTTTCTCCTTCCCCTGAAAGGGGGAAGGTCGGGATGGGGGTCGGCCGCAGACGACGGTGTTTTGCGGAGAGAGCAGATCCCCGCCCGCTTTGCTCTGACGAGCAAAGCGACCTCCCCTTTTCAAGGGGAGGTTGGAGCCATTCTGCGATCTTTGCCGCGTAGCCCCGGATTTTCGCTGCGCTTCATCCGGGCTACGAAACATTCGCAATCGTTTCAGCAGATCGTCGGCAGCAGGCGGCGAACCTCGTCGAGCAGATCCGGAACGGCCTTCTCGTCGCTGGCGAGGTGCCTGAGCAGCGCGCTCTGGAACAGGCCGTCGAGCAACGCGTAGAGCGCGGCTGGAGAGGATGCCGGCCGCTTGCCGCCGAGCTCGGCGTAGCGCGTGGCGATGCGCCAGATCATCGCTTCCAGGCTCTTGTCGATCTCGAGCACGTCCTTGCGAAACGCCGGCTCGAACATCGCCTGCGAGCGCATATCGTACCAGAGCCGGTGCATGCGGGCTTCGTCCCGCAACGTTGCCGCGAGCTTGGCGAGAAAACCTTCGGTCAATTCGTCGCGGCTCTGCGCCGACGTCACCACCTCGTCGTAGCGCGTCACGCATTTCGCCTTGTAGTGACGGACGCAGCAGCAGATCAGGTCGAGCTTGTCGCTGAAGTAGTAGTGAAACACGCCGTGCGTGAAGGCGGAGTTCTGCGCGATCTCGCGCAGGCTGGTGCGCGCGAAGCCGAGCTCGCCAAGTGTTTCCAGCGCGGCTTCCGCAAGCTCGATGCGCCGCGCATTGAACTTCTCGTCGCGCAGCGCCTCGGCCGCCACCGCCACGCGTTGGGCCGCTCCCGTCGCTTGCCGCGCCATCTCGTGCCTTTCCGTCTGACTGTTCCTTGCTGAGACTATACCGCGCGGACCGCGGCACGCTCCATCCCTTCACACCATCCTATTTGACACTTGTCAAATTCAGGCTTGACAAGTGTCAAGTTCCTGGACGAGGGTTGGCGCAATAATTTGGACAACCGTCAAGACGGCTGACCTAAACGACAAACAGGAGGAAATGCACCGCCGGGCGCGCCATCGCTGCGCCCGCCGACGCCGGCCGTGACCACCAATGCGCAGAGAATGCGCAAGGCCGCCGGCCCGCCGATCGCCACAGCACCGATCAATCACCAAGCAAAGGGAGGACTACGTCATGAGTGCGAAGAGCCTTGAAGGCAGGAAAGCCCTGGTCACCGGCGGCGCCCGGGGGATTGGCGCGGCGATCGCGCAGGCGCTGGCGCGATCCGGCGCGGCGGTCATGATCGGCGATATTCTCGAAAGCGTCGGCAAAGACACCGCCGGCGAGATCGCCAAGACCGGCGTGAAGACCGGCTTCGTCAAGCTCGACGTCACCGACGACGCGCAATGGGAGCGGGCCGCCGCCGCGACGGTCGAAACCCTCGGCGGCTACGACATCCTGATCAACAATGCCGGCATCGAGATCACCTCGCTGGTCAGCGAGATCAAGGCCGAGGACGCGCGCCGCATGTGCGACGTCAACATCGTCGGCACCGTGCTCGGCATGAAGCACGCCTTCCGCGCGATGCGGCCGGGCGGCGCCGCCGGCAAGGGCGGCGCGATCGTCAACATCGCTTCCGTTGCGGCGACGATCGCCTTCCCGAGCATCGCCGTCTACTCCGGCACCAAATCCGCGGTCGACCGCATGACGCGGGTCGCGGCGATGGAAGCCGGCAAGCTCGGCTTTGGCGTGCGCGTCAATTGCATCTATCCCGGCCTGATCCCGACCGATATGGGCCTGCAGCTCGCCAATGACATCGTGAAGATCGGTCTCGCGCCCGACGTCAACGCCGCCGTCGGCTCGGTGGTGGAGCAGACGCCGCTCGGCAAGCTCGCCGAGGTTTCCGACATCGCCGACGCCGCGGTGTTCCTGTGCTCGAACGACGCCCGCTTCATCACCGGCATCGGCCTGCCGGTCGATGGCGGCATGGGCATGTAGCAACAAAGCCGACAACAAGCATTTCGGAGGATCGCAATGAGCGAGAAGAAGCCCGTCATCGTCTATGGCGCTTCCGGCTACACCGGCCGGCTGGTCTGCGAATATCTGCGCGAGTACAACATCCCCTTCATCGCTGCCGGCCGCAGCGCCGAGAAGCTCGACGCCGCGATGAAGTCGAACGTGGCCGGCATCGAGACCGCCGACTATGAGGTGGTGACGGTGCCGCACACCGCGGCCGCACTGACTGAATTGTTCAAGGGCGCCTCGGTGGTGCTCAACACCGTGGGCCCGTTCGCCAAGTTCGGCGTCGAGGTGGTGCAGGCCTGTCTGGCTGCCAAGTGCCACTACACCGACACGACAGGCGAGCAGGACTGGCTGATCACGCTCGAGCACGAGTTTGGCAAGAGGTTCGCCAATGCCGGCCTGCTGCTGGCGCCGGGCATCGCGCAGATGTACACCACCGGCGAGATCGCCGCGCAGCTGTGCCTGGAGACGCCCGGCCTCGACACGCTTGATATCGCCGTGTTCTGGGGCGGGAGCCCGACCATCGCCTCGACGCAGACCATCCTGGTCAACGCCGCGATGGCCAAGGCCTACTACCTGGAGCAAAACAAGTATGTCGAGCATCAGCCCGATGCCGGCCTCTACAACCTCGCCATCCCCGGCCAGCACGAGCTGGCGCTGGCGCTGCCCTGGGGCGGCACCTCGCACCCGGTGTGGTTCAAGCACGATCCGCGCGTGGCCAACGTGAAGGTGCTGGGCGGCGTGTTCAACCGCGCGTTGATGCTGGGCGTGCCGCAGATCGTCGCCGCCGCGCTGGAGGCGACCAAGAACATGAACCCCGACGACCGCTACGCCGCGTTGGCGCAGACTGCTGCCGGCGTGATGAACACCATGCCACCGCGCGAGAACCCGCGCGTCAACAAGTCGATGGATTCGGTGTATGCCTCCGGCCCGCTCGGGCGCGCGCACTGCGTCATCTACGGCAACAGCAACTACAAGCAGACCGGCATGCTGCAGGCCTATGCCGCTGCGCACCTGCTGCAGCAGCCGCCCAAGCGTGTCGGCTTCGCGTCGGGCTGCCAGGCGTTCGGCCATCACGAACTGCTCGGGCAATTGCGCAGTTTCGGGCTTGTCGGCAAGCCGGTCCTGACTGTGCACGACTGAGTCAATCGCGGGTGGCGCGGTTGTTCGCGCCACCCGCCTCTCGCGCGAGGCCCGCCATGCGCTTCATCGACTATCTCGACAAGGGCGCCTCGCTCGGCGCCGAGGCGCCGTGCCTCACCATGGACGGAGGCGACCTCGGCTATGGCGAGGTGCAAAGGCTGAGTTACCGGATCGCGCGCGGGCTCGACCGATCCGGCGTCGCGCCCGGCGACAAGGTCGCGATCCTGTCCGGCAACGATCCGCTCGCCTTCGCCTGCGTGTTCGGCATCTCGCGCGCCGCTGCCGTGTGGTGCCCGATCAACCCGCGCAACGAGGCGGCCGAGAACAAGTTCATCCTCGACCAGTTCGATTGCAGCCTGCTGCTGTTCCATTCGAGCTTTGCGCCGATGGTCGAGGCGGTCAGGCAGGACCTGCCCAAGCTGCGCACGCTGGTCTGCCTCGATACCGAGCTGCCGTTCGCGCCGTCGTTCGACCGCTGGCTGAGCGGTCTCGCCGACGATCACTATGAACGCGGGACGATCGATGATCTCGCGATGATCCCGGGCACCGGCGGCACCACCGGCAAGCCCAAGGGCGTGATGCTGTCGGGGCGCAACATCGAGGCGATGACCGCGCTGACCTTGATGGGCTATCCGTTCAAGGGCCGTCCGGTCTATCTCGCGCTGGCGCCGCTGACGCATGCCGCGGGCGTGCTGTGTTTTCCGATCATGACGCTCGGCGGCCGCATCGTGATCATGCACCACCCTGACATTGGCGAGTTCCTGGCGCTGATCGCCCGTTACAGCGTCACCCACACCTTCCTGCCGCCGACCGTGATCTACATGCTGCTCGATCATCCCAAGCTCGATGCGGCCGAGCTCGGCTCGCTGCAATGC
Organism: Bradyrhizobium sp. th-b2; assembly: GCF_000426785.1. NCBI lineage: Bacteria > Pseudomonadati > Pseudomonadota > Alphaproteobacteria > Hyphomicrobiales > Nitrobacteraceae > Bradyrhizobium > Bradyrhizobium sp. th-b2. Next base: position 111,431 of record NZ_AUGA01000027.1, on the reverse strand, counting down.
TTCTGGTATGGCGCAGCGCCGATCTCGGCGGCGCGGCTCGCTGAAGCCTTGCGGCGGATCGGGCCGATGGCGCAGCTGTTCGGCCAGACCGAGGCGCCGATGATGATCTCGATGATGGCGCCGGCCGATCACTACAATCCGGACGGCACGATCGCGATGGAGCGGCTATCGTCCGCCGGACGGATCAGCCCGCTGGTGCAGGCCGGCATCATGGATGGCGACGGCAAGCTCGTACCGGCCGGATCGCGCGGCGAAATCGTGGTCCGCGGTTCGCTGGTGATGGAGGGTTACTACAAGAACCCGCAGGCTACGGCGGAAGCCTCGGCGCATGGCTGGCACCATACTGGCGATATCGGCTACATCGACGGCGATGGCTATCTCTACATCGTCGATCGCGCCAAGGACATGATCATCACCGGCGGCTTCAACGTCTACTCGATCGAGGTCGAGAACGCGTTGCGCGCCCACGAGGCGGTGCAGGACTGCGCGGTGATCGGGTTAGCCGATGACAAATGGGGCGAGCGGATCGTCGCGGTGGTGCAGCCGCGCGCCGGCCACCAGGTCGACGCGTCAGCGCTGGCCGCCTTCGTCAAGCAACAGATCGGCAGCATCAAGACGCCGAAGCAGATCGAGGTCTGGGACGATCTTCCGCGCTCCAAGGTCGGCAAGGTGCTGAAGCCGGATATCCGCGCGCGGTTGACGGAGCGTTCAGGCAGCTAGGGCGCTTGCATGGTCCGGGGCGCCATGGACCTGGCGCTGTTGCCGCGCCAGGTTTTAAAAGCTCGCTATTTGCCGGACCTGAGCGTAGAGTCGCGTCATCACCGCCCATCCACGGCATTCACCGGTGACTGAGGGTAACGTAGGGCTCCCGCCAAAAAGACGAGGAGCATACGTGTCTCAATTTCGCCTGGCCGATTGGATCGTGCCGCCGGTGATCGTCCCGTTATTTCTTCTGCTCCTGGTGGCTGCTGCGGCCGCCTTGCATGGATAAGACGACGCAGCTCCAATACCTGGTCAGCGGAAACCATCAATTCGGTCGCGTCAACCTTGGCCGCGCCACGATGGCTGCTGCTTTGTCAAAGGCAAGGGAGCTTCTGCAGGACGGCTATATGGACGTGCGGATATGCACGCCGCGAGGCCAGGTCCTGATGCCTGATGAGTTCGATCAGCTCGAAACGTGAAGAAGCGCCGGCAGCTCGTCAACGGCTGCGTCGATACCTCGCCGGGAGCACTGCTCGACCGAAGGCGAGCGAGGCAGCAGTCGGCGGGCAAAGGAAAGATGATGGGATGTTCAGTTTGAACATTGCCCAGAAAGGCACCAACATGAAGACGCTTGTTCTCGCCTTGGCGCTTGGCACGTTTGCGCAAGGCGCGCTCGCCGCAGAACCGAACTGCCGCGCGATCGAAAGCACGGGCGCGCGCCTCGGCTGTTACGACGCGGCGTTTCCTCCGAAGCCGAGGGAGCCTGCGGCGGTCGATAGCCGCGCGCCGCGAGCTGAATACAAGGATCCGCTGCTTACGGAAGACGCTCGAATCGCGGCAAAGCTAAAGAATATCTGTCGCGGCTGCTGAGGTCTGCGACACCGCCCGCACGAGAGCGCAGCCAGTCCAAAGGTTGCTATCGGGCGTCAGAGTAGCCAATTGAATAGATGACGTCACCGGATCGTTGCGACAGCGCCTGTCGCGAAGTGCGACGTCTTAGCCACGCCAAATCTTCCGAGCGGAATCGACCAACGGCTGTCGTATCGACGTGCGCGTTTTGGGTCAGGACATTAGATGACCGTCGAGCAAGCCTCGATACAGATCACCCGCAAGCCGTGGGGGCGCGTCGATCTGCGTCCCTGGAGCCGCATCGACGCTTCCGCCGATCCCGTTGGAGAATTGTGGCTTGAGCGTACGGGCGACAGCGCGCCGGTTCCGGCACTCCTGTTCAAACTGCTGTTTACCAGCCAACCCCTGTCGATCCAGGTTCATCCGAATGATGAGCTTGCGCACGCCCTCGGTCTGCCGAACGGGAAAACCGAGGCCTGGTACATCCTTTCGGCGGCGCCAGGGGCGCGGGTTGCGCTGGGGCTAAAGCAATATCTTACGCCGCAGGCTTTGCGCGCAGCGATCGGGGACGGCTCGATTGCAGGCCTGGCGCAATGGCATCCTGTCATGCAGGGCGACGTCATCTTCGTCCCCGCCGGCACAATCCACGCTCTCGGAGCTGATATCGTGCTCGCCGAGATCCAGCAGCGCAGCGATACGACATTCCGTTTGTTCGACTTTGGCCGGAATCGCGAGCTGCACGAGGATAGCGCCGTGGCGGCCTCGGTTGCCGGGCCACCCCCAACGCAATCGCCTCCACGACGTCTCACCGATGTCCGAAAGGTTCTCGTCGCAAGTTTGCATTTCATTCTTGAGCGGATCGATCTTCAGGCGAATTCGCATTGGGCGCTCGATACCGATCGGGAAACCTGGATCCTTGTGATCGAAGGGAGCGGGCGCATCGGGTCGACCGCTACCTCCGTTGGGGACGCAATTTTTGCCGAAGCCGACAGCGCCGGCATCGAGGTTGGCCCGGAGGGAATGAGTATTTTGATCGCCTATCCGGGACCTGATCCAATTGCAGCCCTGCTGCAGGATTGCGCAGAACGAACGGCCAAATCTGCCGCCGCATCCGGCGCCGTGCACGCTCCGACATCAAGCCGGATCATCGAGGTACAGACATGACATCGCCCCGCCGTATCGCCTTTATCGGCAACTCGTTGCCGCGCCGATGCGGAATTGCAACCTTCACGACCGACCTGCGAAACGCGATATCGGTTTCGCGCCCGGATCTTGAGGCCTGCATCGTGGCGATGACCGATCGCGGTCAAGTCTATGATTATCCCTTGGCGGTCGCTTTTCAGATCAAGGACGGCAATCTCGAAGATTACACGCGCGCCGCGGATTTCCTCAATGCCGGTCAGTTTGACATCGTGTGCCTGCAGCACGAATTCGGGGTTTTCGGCGGTGAAGCCGGTGCTCATATCCTCGTGCTGCTGTCGCGCCTTACCATGCCGGTGGTGACGACGTTCCATACCGTGCTGGCCGATCCGACGGCCAGGCAACGTATGGTCATGGAGCGCATCGTCGATTTGTCGTCGAAGGTCGTGGTAATGGCCGACAAGGGGCGCGAACTGTTGCGCGGTATCTATCTGGTGCCGGAGGACAAGATCGAGATCATCGCCCACGGCATTCCCGATGTCGCCTTTGTCGAGCCCGACGCAGCGAAGGCGCGGCTCGGATTTGAGGAAAAGTCGGTCATCCTGACATTCGGCCTGTTGTCACCGAACAAGGGCATCGAAGTCATGATCGACGCCATGCCGTCGATCCTGAAACGCTGCGCGGATGCGGTGTACGTCGTGCTCGGCGCAACACACCCCAACCTGGTTCGAAACCAGGGCGAGGGGTATCGCGAGGGCCTGATGGCGCGAGCGCGCGAACTCGGAATAGACGGTCAGGTGGTGTTCCTCGACCGGTTCGTCGATCTGGCGACGCTGCTCGAATTCATCTCGATGTGCGACGTTTACGTCACGCCCTATCTCAACGAGGCCCAGATGACGTCGGGGACCCTGGCCTACAGCTTCGGACTGGGGAGGCCGGTCGTTTCGACGCCCTATTGGCACGCGCGCGAGCTGCTGGCAGATGGATGCGGCGTTCTGGTGCCTTTCGGCAACGCCTCGGCGATCGGCAACGAAATCGCAAAGTTGCTCACCGATGACGCTCGCCGGCAGGCGATGTCGCGGCGCGCCTACGCGGCGAGCCGAACGATGACATGGGAACGCACGGCCGAGCGTTACATCGCGGTCTTCGAGACCGTACGGCAAGCGCACAGGCCGAAGCTCTTCGCGCGCTCCGATGTAGGATCGCCGGAGCTCCGCAGTCCCGCGCCGCCGGACATGCAGATCGGCCACTTCCTGTCGATGTGCGACGATACCGGCCTGTTCCAGCACGCGGTCCATTCGGTGCCCGATCGCGCGCACGGCTATTGCGTCGACGACAATGCCCGCGCACTGCTGCTGGCCTGCGCGCTGAACAATCCGGGCGAACAGCCGCTGCCGGAGCTGTTGACGACTCGCTTTGCGGCTTTCGTGCAGCACGCGTGGAACCCCGATACCAGGCAGTTTCGCAATTTCATGGGCTTCAATCGAAGCTGGCTTGAAGACAAAGGTTCCGAAGACAGCCATGGGCGAACGCTATGGGCCTTGGGCGAGGCCGCGCGCAGTGATCTGAGCCCGTCGCGGCGCCGATGGGCCGCTGCCTTGTTCGCCGAGGCATTGTCGACTGCGGAGAGCTTTCGTTCACCGCGAGCGTGGGCATTCATGCTTCTGGGCCTGGACGCCTATTGCGCAGTGACGCCGGACGATCTCCACGCCAGGGAGATCCGGCTGTCTCTTGCCGACCGCTTGATGTCTTGCCTGGCGTGTGTCGAGACGCCGGACTGGGTGTGGTTTGAAGAAGGGCTGGCTTACGACAACGCGCGGCTGCCGCAGGCCTTGATGCTGACGGGCGTGGCGACGAAAGTGCCAGAATATTTCGATGCTGGATTGAGGTCCCTGCGCTGGCTCATGACGCAACAAACCACAGCAGCAGGTCATTTCCGGCCGGTCGGCACCGCCGGGTTCGGCGAGCAGCGGCAACATCCCCGTGCCTTCGATCAGCAGCCCGTGGAAGCAACGGCGACGATCGCAGCCTGCCTTGCGGCCTGGCGTGCGAGCGGCGATGCCGAATGGAAGGCCATGGCAGCGCGCGCCTTCGGCTGGTTTCTCGGCAGCAACGATCTGTCGGTAGCGTTGGTCGATTCGCAAACTGGAAGTTGCCGCGATGGATTGCACCCCGATCGTGCCAACGAAAACCGCGGTGGCGAATCGGTTGTTTGCTATCTCCTCGGACTTGCAGAGATGCGTCAGCTCGCGCGCGTCAACACCAGCCTGACCAAGCCTGCGGCCTTGCGGGCTGTGGGCGCCTGAATTTCACCCTCCAATCCAGCGAGCCGAGGATACCGTGTCACAAGCTACTTTTCTGAATCGGCAGGCGCTTCATCTGCGCCCCGATCCCGCGCGGGTCATCGTGAGGCCGTTCAAGCCGGCGACCGAACCGCGCGATCTGAATCCGACCGACAAAATACGCGCAAATCATATCGTCGATCGGGTTCTCGCACTCGATCCGGATGCCGTTGCCGCTCAGCTCGCGGACGTCCTGGACAATTTCCAGGGCCGCCATCGGAACCTGTTGGAGACCTTCGAAGCCCGCGCGGATGAAATGGAAGACGCGTTCGCGACGCATGGCGTCTTTTCAAAGACCCAGCGCCAGCTCGTTGGCGCCTATTTTCTCAGTGAGTATTCGTTCGAAGCCTCTGCCTTGTTCAATCCCAGCATCGTGCCGCACCCCGATCAATCGAGTGCGCCGAACGGCGGCATATGCGTCGTCATCAGTCTGCGTGCGATCGGCGAAGGGCACGTGTCGTCACTGACTTTTCGAACCGGAACGATCGCTGCTGATGGCAGCCTGACCGTTGATCCGACGGCTCGCCTCGCCTCGCTACCTCGGATTTCCCATCGCATGTCCGGTCCGGATGGCGAGCGTGTCGAGTTGACTTTCAAGGGTGAGGAAGAGCTCAGCGAGCGCGTCATCTTTCCCATCACCGAATCCCAATCCAACGGCATCGAGGATGCGCGCTTTGTTGAATTCAGCGACGGTGATCGAAAAACCTACTACGCGACCTATACGGCCTACAGCGGACGGGCGATCCGTTCCGAATTGATCGAGACCAGCGATTTCATGTCGTTTCGACTGACGCCCTTGCGGGGCGCCGCGGCACGCAACAAGGGCATGGCGCTGTTCCCGCGCAAGATCGACGGCAGATACGCCATGATCGCGCGACAGGATAACGAGAACCTGTACCTGATCTATTCAGACGACCTCTACACATGGGAAGGCGGTCAGGCCGTTCTGCGGCCGCAATTTCCCTGGGAGTTCGTCCAGATCGGCAATTGCGGGTCGCCGATCGAGCTTGATGAAGGTTGGCTGCTGCTGACGCACGGTGTTGGCCCGGTCCGCAAATACTCGATCGGGGCGGCGCTGCTCGATAAGCGCGACCCATCCAGGGTGCTGGCGCGCTCAAGTGAGCCGTTGTTGCGGCCTGAACCGTCCGAGCGCGAAGGCTACGTCCCCAACGTCGTCTATACCTGCGGTGCGATGAGGCACAATGACCAGATCGTTTTGCCATATGCCGTGTCCGACACCTTTTCCAGTTTCGCCACGATCAAGATTTCTGCGCTCATAGAAGCGATGAAACGCTGAGCGCGGCCGTTCGCAGTCGTTGGCATCAACCGCGTCTCTCGGCGGCTTAAGGAGCCATCATGGCCCGCGAAACAACCTACGTCGTGCAGGCATTCAACGCCGGCAAGGGCGGACATCTGAAGCCCGACTCTCCAATCGTCTGCAAGACGGCAAATGGCGCGCTGCGAACAGCAGAGAGACTGGCTTTGAGCAAGCTCGCCGTCGTTGCATTCTCGTCCACCGGCGATCCCGAAATGGGCGACTATGATGATGAGCCCATGGTCTTCTTCCGGAAGGGCGATCTTCCGGCTGCGTTTGGCTGAAGCCCTGGTTGCGAACGAGAAGGTATGTAAGGGAAAACCCGGATGAGCGAGCGACTTGAAACACTGAAGAAGGCCCGCGATCGCATGATCGAGGAGAGGGACACACATGCGAAAGTGCTGGCCGCTCCCTTTGATCGTGACAAGGCGGAGCGGGCACGCAGCAAGTTCGTCGAGGTTCAAGCGTTGATCGAAGCCCTGGACCGCGCCATCAGCGCGGAAAACTTCGGTTCAGCGAGAAACTGAAGCCGAATATCCGCGCACGGCTGACGGAGCGTTGGTTCGCGCAATCCGGCCTTTCACCGCATTCCGTACTCGGTGAACACGTAGTCGCGGTTCTGCACCACCGTGTGGCACGCATAGCCGCACTTCGCGTCGTTTTCCTGCGGCGGATTGTCCGCCGTGGTGGCGGGCCTGAACACATCGGTCGCCGCGTCATACTCGAACGCGCCGTATCCCCATCCGCCGCTGTCGGCGAATCTCTTGCTGTCCTTCACCATGAAGTCGACGTCGTGCTGGGCGCCAGGCACCGTCGGCTGGCCGGGATATGCTTCCTGCTTTTTCGGGATCCAGTGAATCTTCGCCATCCTGGCGCCGTCCGGGAACGGCTTGCCGTTGCCGGGCACGCCCTCCCGGTAGGCGCCGATCATCGCCGGATTGCCCATGATCACGGCAATGACGCCTTCGTTCTCGCTGATCGCGATCACGGACCAGTCCTCGTATCCCCTGAACTCGGAGAATGCGAGCCCACCGGGCACTTGCAGAGTGTATTTGTCCTGCGCGGAAATCGCGATGCCGGTTGCCAGGATGGCGATCGGCACTGAAGCAACGAGACTCATCAGCGAGCTCTTCTGCATGGTCGCATCTCCCTCATTCGATTTGGCGGCAAATAATCTCTTGCTGGAAATTCCCCTTATCGCGATGCCTCATTCGAGGCTCAGGACTGCGCGGAGCGTTGGTCACGAGGCCTGATTACAGCATGGAATGGGGCCGAGCGAAATGAGGCCGCTGCATGGGTCTGCTGCCTAAAGCACCGGCGTGAGCGCCTATTGACAACCGTTCCATCACGCCAGAAGAATCTGGGGCGCATCATCATGCACGCGGCCCCAGGGAATACCGATGTCCCTCGACTTTCGCTTTCGTACTCCCCTCGACGTCCTCACTTACGAGCTCGCCGAGGAGAAGGCTTCCGCACTCGGACGAATGGGGCGTGCGCTGGAACAAGCCCTAGCCAAATTGCGCGAGTTCGATGCCGCGCAACCGGCTACGGGCGCGCCAGCATCCGGGCTGCAGGCGCGGCGCGTTCTGGTGCGGGAGGCCGGCCACGCGCTCTGGATGTTCGTGGTGCAGCGGGAGGCTTGTGGCACGCGCGACAGCCGCGCGATCATGCGCACCTACAATGTGCCGGGCGAGGTGCAGCTGTGCATGGGCCCGATGCTCGCCGCGTCAACGCGGATCGTCACATGATTGATGCGTTCCGCCGCCTGTCGCGGCCCAGTCTCAGCCCGCGGCTCAAGTAGGAGACCCACCTTCGAGCGGGGGTGGAGTTGTCTGAGCGCCACGCCTTGCGTCCGCGTTCTCCTCCGAGGCAACTTTCGATCCAACAAGGAGGCCCGCGATCATAACCGGTAGCAGCACGGTCGGAAGCAACACATAAACACCCTGCCGCCCTTGCAGCGCTGGAAGGATCCCGCCCGCTATCCAGGACGCGTATGGCACCAGCACTCCCAGGGAAACAAGCCCTCCCAGCAGCGCATAACTCAGCGGTGACGCCTCGATTCGACGCCTGTTGAGGGCAATGATCAAACCGACGATGCCGAACAGAAATCCGCCGGCGATGCCGCCCATGATGGTGACAGCGGGCACGAACAGCACCAGCAACATGACAAAGCTGCCGGGTTCTCTCGACCAAGCAAGAGTGAGGCAGCAGGCGACGACAAGCGAGGCCAGTCCGCCAAACAGAACACCCCAGTTAGACGATCTACTGATCATAGGCACCGCGCACCCATGGCGTCATATCGGGGAAGCCTACCGCGGGCTTCGTTAAAGTTGTGACAACTGCAACTACCCGCAGGACGGAGCCCAAAAATAAGAATGCGCGGGCCGCCTCGACCGGTGTCGAGGCATGCCCGCGCATTGTATCAGCGGATGCTGAATTCAGCGCAGCGTCAGTGGACGCTGACGGCCTGCAGTTCGTTGCTCCAAGCGTTCGCAATCGCGGCTTCGCGGCTGTCGGTCAGCATGATCGGCGTGCCGTCGGCGGCATGCAGTGCGAACAGCTTGAGGCCCGGCGCGATCTTCGGCGCCTGCGGAAAGAGGTCGGGCACGTCCTCGGAACGGACCTGCTTCACATAGGCGATATGGCCTTCGCCCAGATGGGCCAGCGCTTCCGGCGTGACGCTGTCGGACTGGTAGATGATACTCGCTTCACTCATGGTCTCGACTCCTCAGTCAGATAAGCGGTCGAGTCCGCTCCTGGTTTCTATTATTCGTGTTCACTGATAGCGATTGTCTTAACGACCCGCTCAGGTTCTGGCCTGGCCAGGTCGATCGACAACAGCCCGTTCTTCAGATCCGCGCCCAGCACCTGCATCCCCTCCGCCAGCACGAAAGTGCGCTGGAAGTGGCGCGCGGCGATGCCGCGATGGATGTATTGCCGAGCCTTGTCGTCCTGCTGGCGGCCGCGGATGACGAGCTGATTTTCCTCAATGGTCACATCGAGTTGGTCGCGGGTGAAGCCCGCCACCGCCAGCGTGATGCGCAGCCGCTCAGGCTGGCCGTTGGTACGGTCGCACCGCTCGATGTTATACGGAGGATAGCCGTCGGCGCCCTTCACGACGCGGTCGAGCGCACGCTCGATCTCGTCGAATCCCAGAAGGAACGGACTGGACAACGATGGAACACGAGACATTACAAAGTCCTCTCGAAGCGACTTTGAGGGGCCCTTGCGGCACCCCATGCAACCGGCGGGCCGCTTGCCCGTCGGTCACTAGCCAATATGGGAGTGATCTGGATAGCGTTCAAGCGCCTCTGAAACCAGCGTAAATGCCGCGCAGCATGGCTCCCAATCCTTCCCGATTGGTTATTGTCCGACCCGTTGGCGGCCGTCAGCGGTAAAAAGATGCAGTTTGTCCCGCGGGGCGACAGCCCGGATCTGCTCGCCGATGGCGGGGCCGGTAGCACCGGGAACCCGGACGATCACCTCGCCCGGCGGCAGCTCGCCGGGATTGGCGGCCACGCTTTGCTGCTCGCGCTGGCGGCTGCCATAGACGAAGGTCTCGGCGCCGACATGCTCGATCGCCTCGACGGTCAGGCCAAGCGCGACGCCGCCGGATACCGTCTCGTTGGTAATGACGAAATCCTCCGGCCGGATCCCAGCAATGCCGGCGCCGTCGGCGCCGGTGATCTGGGACTTCAGCTCGTCCGAGCGCAGCGGCATCAGGTTCATCGGCGGCGCGCCGATGAACGAGGCGACGAAGGTGGTCGCCGGCCTCTGATAGATGTTGAGCGGATTGCCGATCTGCTCGACCTGGCCGCCATTCATGACCACGAGGATGTCGGCGAGCGTCATCGCCTCGAGCTGGTCGTGGGTGACGTAGATCGAGGTGGTGTTGAGCCGGCGCTGCAGCTTGCGGATCTCGACCCGCATCGCGATGCGCAGCTTGGCGTCGAGGTTCGACAGCGGCTCGTCGAACAGGAACACCTTCGGCTGGCGCACGATGGCGCGGCCCATCGCGACGCGCTGGCGCTGGCCGCCGGAGAGCTGCCGCGGCTTGCGCTCCAGCATCGGCGAGAGCTCGAGGACGCGGGCAGCTTCCTCGACCCGGGTCCTGATCTCGGTCTCGGCCATGCCGCGGTTGCGCAGGCCGTAGGCCATGTTGTTGTAGACGCTCATATGCGGATAGAGCGCGTAATTCTGGAACACCATCGCGATGTCGCGATCGGCCGGCTCGATCTGGTTGACGACGCGGCCGCCGATGTCGATCTCGCCGCCGGTGATGGTCTCGAGCCCCGCGACCATGCGCAGCAGCGTGGACTTGCCGCAGCCGGAGGGACCGACCAGCACGCAGAACTGGCCGTCGCCGACGTCGACATCGACGCCCTTGATGGCCTCGAAGCCGCCGGGATAGGTCTTGCGGACGCTGCGCAGCGTGACGTTAGCCATTACTTTTCCGTCTCCACCAATCCGCGCACGAACAGTTTCTGCATCGCGACCACGACGAACACCGGCGGCAGCATCGCCAGCAGCGCGGTCGCCATCACCACCGGCCATTCGGTCAGCGCGTCGGTCGTGGTGATCATCTTGCGAATGCCGACCTGGATGGTCTGCATGTCGTCGCGCGTGGTGATCAACAGCGGCCAGAGATACTGATTCCAGCCGAGGATAAACAGGATCACGAACAGCGCGGCCATGTTGGTGCGCGACAGCGGCAATAGCGTATCCCAGAAGAAGCGGAACGGGCCCGCGCCGTCGATCCGCGAGGCCTCGAGCAGTTCATCCGGCACGGTCATGAAGAACTGGCGGAACAGCAGCGTCGCGGTCGCCGAAGCGATCAGCGGCAGCGACAGGCCGGCATAGCTGTCGAGCAGATGCAGATCGGCGACGATCTTGTAGGTCGGATAGATGCGCACCTCGACCGGCAGCATCAGGGTGATGAAGATGATCCAGAAGATCGCCATCCGGAACGGAAATCGGAAATACACGATCGCGTAGGCCGAGATGATCGAGATCGCGATTTTGCCGACCGCGATCAGGAGCGCCATGATCAGCGAGTTCAGCATCATGTTGAGCACCGGCTCGCGGGTCGAGCCGCTCGTGCCGACAAACAGCGTCTGGTAGTAGGTCTCGAGGAAATGGCCCCCGGGCAACAGCGACATCTGGCCGTTGGCGATGACCGCGTTGTCCTGGGTCGAGGCGACGATCGCGAGATAGACCGGGAAGGCAACGATCGCGATCCCGATCCACAGGATGGCGTGAGCCAGATAGCGCTGAAAACCTTCCTCCTCGACCATCAGTAGGTCACCTTGCGTTCGACGAAGCGGAACTGGATTCCGGTCAGCACGATGACGATGGCCATCAGGATGACCGACTGCGCCGCCGAGGAGCCGAGATTGCCGCCGAGCAGGCCGTCGGTATAGACCTTGTAGACCAGCGTCTCGGTCGCCTTGCCCGGACCGCCGCGGGTCATGGTATCGATGATGCCGAAGGTGTCGAAGAAGGCGTAGACGATGTTGATGACCAGGAGGAAGAAGATGGTCGGCGACAGCAGCGGGAAGATCACGGTCCAGAACCGTCGCATCGGACGGGCGCCGTCGATCGCGGCGGCCTCGATCACGCTCTTCGGGATGCTCTGCAGGCCGGCGAGGAAGAACAGGAAATTGTAGGAGATCTGCTTCCAGGCCGCGGCGAGGATGATCAGCGCCGCCGCCTGGTCGCCGTTGAGCAGCGGATTCCAGTCGACGCCCATGCCGCGCAGATAGCGCGACAGCACGCCGAGCGAGGGGTGCAGCATGAACACCCAGAGCACGCCGACCACCGGCGGAGCCACCGCGTACGGCCAGATCAGCAGCGTGCGGTAGAGCGTCGAGCCGCGCAGCGGCCTGTCGGCCATCACTGCAAGCAACAGTGCGAACGACAGTGAAGAGACCGCGATCGCGAACGAGAACGCGAAGGTCCTGACGATCGCGGCGAAATAGGCCGGCTCCTTGAACAGTTCGAGATAGTTCTCGAACCAGACGAAGCTGGTGGACAGGCCGAACGCGTCCTGCAGCAGGAAGGACTGGATCACCGCCTGCACGGCCGGCCAGTAGAAAAAGATCAGGACGATCGCGAGTTGCGGAGCAACCAGCGCGTAAGGCAACAGCTTTGATTGGAAAACCGCTTGCTTTTGCATGGTCTCGGCAAAAAGGGCAGGCCGCGAGGTTGCGGCCTGCCGGGGGATGGCCCTAAAGCGCGACGAGATTAGGTTGAATAAGTCGTCGCGCTTTAGCTCGTCGTTTGGGCATGATCTTTCCGGAAAACCGCTTCGCACTTTTCCGGATCATGCCGAAGGCATCATGTCAGCGGACGGCGGTCTTTTCAAACTGCCGCAGCATCTGGTTGCCGCGCTCGACGGCGGCGTCCAGCGCCTGCTTGGCGGTCTTCTTGCCGGCCAGCGCCTGCTCGATCTCCTCCGACCACATGTCGCGCAGTTGCACCATGTTGCCGAGGCGCAGACCGCGGGAATTCTCGGTCGGCTCCTTGTTGGTGAGCTCGAGCAGCGGGGTCTCGAGATAGGGCTGGTCCTTGTAGAAGCCCTCTTCCTTGGCCTTGGCATAGGCTGCCTTGGTGATCGGCAGATAGCCCGAAGCCTTGTGGATCCAGATCTGGCGGTCGGTGTCCGAGAGGAAGGTCAGGAACTTGGCCACGCCCTTGTATTCCTCGGCCGATTTGCCACCCATGACCCAGAGCGAGGCGCCGCCGATGATCGAGTTCTGCGGCGCGCCCTTGACGTCGGGATAGTACGGCATCGGCGCCGCGGTGAAATTGAACTTGGCCTGCGCCTTGACGTTGCCGAAGAAGGCCGACGAGGTCAGGTAGATCGGGCACTCGCCCGAGGTGAAGCGGCCTTCGCCGGTGTTGGTGCGGCCGGCATAGTCGTAGGTCTTGTCCTTCTGCAGCTCGACCAGATTCTCGAGGTGCTTGACCTGCAGCGGGCCGTTGAATTCGAGCACGGTGTCGAAGCCGTCGAGGCCGTTGGCCTTGCTGGCGAGCGGCACGTTGTGCCAGGCCGAGAGCTGCTCGAGATTGACCCAGGTGACCCAGGAGCCGGAGAAGCCGCAGGTGGCGTAGCCGGCCGCCTTCAGCTTCTTGGCGTCGTCGAACACTTGCGGCCAGGTCTTCGGGATCTCCGCGATGTTGGCCTTCTTCAGCGCGTCCAGATTGACCCACATCACGGTCGACGACGAGTTGAAGGGGAATGACAGCATCTCGCCCTTCGAGGTCGAGTAGTAGCCGGTGATCGCGGGCAGATAGACGCTGGGGTCGAACTTTTCTCCGGCATCGGCCATCAGCTTGTAGACCGGTTTGACGGCGCCGGTGGCGGCCATCATCGTCGCGGTGCCGACCTCGAACACCTGCATGATATGCGGCGCGTTGCCGGCGCGGAATGCGGCGATGCCGGCGTTCATGGTGTCGGCGTAGCCGCCCTTGTAGGTCGGGATGACCTTGTAATCGGATTGCGCGGCGTTGAAGTCGTTGGCCAGCTTGACGATGACGTCGTTGTTGGCGCCGGTCATCGCGTGCCACCACTGAATCTCGGTCACCGCAAATGCAGGCGACGCGAATGCAAGCGCGGCAGCGGCTGCCGCAGCAGCGCCGAGTCGTCGAAAGATCATCAAAACCCCTCCCGGTTGGAACGCCATCTTTCGTTGCGCGCGTTAACAGCGCCGGATGACGTTCAAATGAACGAAAGTCATGGTAGGGGGGAAGCCGAAGCAAAGGGAAGCGGTAAAAAAGGCGGAGATTGCGACCGCGTCCGTGCGGTGCAACGCCGGACGCGACGTTGCACCGCAGAGCAGGCGTGAGGATTAACGTTTGCGCTGGGGACCGCAGACCACGCCCTTCTCAACCAGGCCGCTGATCTCGTCCCTGGAGTAGCCGAACTCGCCGAGCACTTCCGCGGCGTGCTGGCTGAACTTCGGCGGCGTGCGGCGCAGGCTCGGCTTGGTGCGTTCGAGGCGGATTGGCGAGGCGACGCCCTTGTACCAATCCTTCTCGATGACGTCGCCGCGGTGGATCGTGTGTGGGTTGGTCAACGCCTGGTCGATCTTCTGCACCGGGCCTGCCGGCAGGCCGGCTGCGAGCAGCCGGTTGCACAGTGGCTCGGCCTCGTGCTGGCTGAACACCGCGGCAAGCTCCGCCCGCAGCGCATCGCGGTTGGCGATGCGGTCCTTGTTGCGGGCAAAGCGCGGATCGGTGCCGAGCTCGGGCTTGCCGATTTCCTTGGCGAGCTTGCGGAAGGTGCCGTCATTGCCGACGCCGATGAAGATGTTGTCGGTCTTGGTCGGGAAGATCGCGTAGGGCACGAGGTTGGGATGCTCGTTGCCCGTGAGCGACGGCGGCTTGCCATGCATGAAATAGTTCGCGGTGTGCGGATGCATGATCGCAAGCCCGGTCTCGTACAGCGTGGTCTCGATGAACTGGCCGAGCCCGGAGCGCTGCCGCTCCGACAGCGCCATCAGGATGCCGATCGCGGCATAGAGACCGGTGGTGATGTCGACCAGCGGCACGCCGATGCGCATCGGGCCGCTCTCGGCTGAGCCGGTCGCCGCGATCATGCCGGTCATCGCCTGGATGATCGCGTCATAGCCGGGATTGCCGCCGCGCGGGCCGTCGGCGCCGAAGCCGGAGATCCGGCAATGCACGAGGCGCGGAAATTTCGCGCGCAGCACCTCGTTGCCGATGCCCCATTTGTCGAGCGTGCCCGGCTTGAAATTCTCGATCAGCACGTCGGCGGTCTCGAGCATCTTCATCAGCACGACGCGTCCGCCCTCGGAGGCGAGGTCGACGCCGATCGAGCGCTTGTTGCGGTTGATGCCGACGAAATAGGCCGCGTCTTCGTCGTGGAAGGGAGGGCCCCAGTCGCGCACCTCGTCGCCGGCGGGCGGCTCGACCTTGATCACGTCGGCGCCGTGGTCGGCGAGGATCTGGGTGCAATACGGGCCGCCGAGCACGCGCGTCAGATCGATCAAGCGCAGTCCGGTCATCGCACCCGTCACCGCTGGGGTATTCATGGAAGCAACCTTCGCTCAGTTGGGACTCAAAAACGAGGTCCCAGAGCTAACGGTCTTCGCGCGGGGCAGCAATGCTCCCGTCTGCGCAGGCCCATGCAGCGGGCCGCGCCTGCGTTCGCCAAGCGAACTGGCATTCGAAATGCAATGCCCTCAAATGAAAAAGTCCGCTCAAATGCAATGGTCCGCCACGCTGATGTGGCGGACCATTGGGCGGAAGGCGAATTAGACGACGCTCAGCTTGACGTCGACATTGCCGCGGGTCGCGTTGGAATAGGGGCACACCTGGTGGGCCTTTTCGACCAGCGCTTCGGCCTCATTGCGGGGAAGGCCGGGCAGCGAGACGGCGAGCTCGACGGCGAGGCCGAAGCCGCCTGCCGAGCGCGGGCCGATACCGACCGTCGAGGTCACCGAGGCATCCGCGGGAACCTTCGGGCCGCCTTGCGAGGCCACGAACTTCATGGCGCCGATGAAGCAGGCGGCATAGCCGGCCGCGAATAGCTGCTCCGGATTGTTGCCGGCGCCACCGCCGCCGCCGAGCTCCTTCGGGGTGGTGAGCTTGACGTCGAGCGCGCCGTCGAGCGTCGCCGCATGGCCGTCGCGGCCGCCGGTTGCCTTGGCGCTGGTCTTGTAGAGCACGTTCACAGACATGGTGGTCTCCCTTGGGTTTGGACTTCGGTGGACTTGAGTTCGTGTTCGACGAGGCATATATTACACGCAATTAGATTGCACACAATATAAAATATGCGGCCTCACATTTAATTGTTCGCAATTGAATCCCGGCTCCCGTGAGCCCAGAATGACCCGGAAACGAGATGGATTCGATGGGAATCATGGTCAGGAAACCAACGGCGGCGGATCAGGCGCTGCGGCTCGACAACCAGATCTGCTTTGCGGTCTATTCGACCGCACACGCCTTCAACCGCGTCTACAAGCCGCTGCTCGACCGGCTTGGGCTGACCTATCCGCAGTATCTCGTGATGCTGGCGCTGTGGGAGCGCGACGACGTGCCGGTGAAGCACCTCGGCGAGCGCCTGTTCCTGGATTCCGGCACGCTGACGCCGCTGCTCAAGCGGCTCGAGGCGGCCGAACTGATCAAGCGGACCCGCAGCACCGAGGACGAGCGCCAGGTCCTGATCGCGCTGACGGCGCAGGGCCACGCGCTGCGCGAAAAGGCCAAGGCCGTTCCGCAGTCGATCCTCGCGGCCTCGGACTGCACGGTCGGCGAGTTACTGGCGATGAAGGATGAGATCGTCGCGCTGCGCGACCGGCTGAATGCAGTGCTGGGGGAGTAGGGGGAGCTGTCAGAGGCGCTTATTGGTGAAGGCGCGGCCGCTGTGGGATTTAAGGTATTTCTCGAATGCCAGGGCTTTGTACTTGTCCGGGAATGCGCAGTACCAAACGAGTTGCCAGGGCCTGAACTTTGAGGTGTGCGCGGATTTGCCGGCATTGTGCTCGGGAATCCGTCGTTTCAGATCCTCGGTGGCACCAACATCTTCCTGATCAGGGAAGTTGGTGCTGCGGATGATGTACACGTACCACATTCGCATCCGCTGGAGCCGGATGGGGATAGAACCCTTGGCAGTCCGTCTTCGCCCTTCGGGCTACGCCGGACACCACGCTTCGCCCTTCAGGCAACTCGTGGCTGCGCCACGCGTAGCCCGAAGGGCGAAGCGTGGTGGAGCCAGGCGGGATCGAACCGCCGACCTCTTGCATGCCATGCAAGCGCTCTCCCAGCTGAGCTATGGCCCCTTATCCAGTTGGGATGACCCTGGGGGATCGATCCCGGCCCGCGCGGCCTAAGCGACTCGCGCGGCAGCACCGTTGATCATAGATCGGCGCCGATCTCAAGTCTCTTCATCACCGCCGACGTCACCAATGATATCGGTCACGTCCTCATCGCCCTCTTCCTCGTCGGCGATGAAGGTCGAATCGTCGTCGTCATCGTCATCGATGGTCTCATCGACCTCGATATCGTCCTCGGATTCGGGAACCACGGCCTTGACCTTACCGGTGTTCTCCTCGGCATCGGCCTCCTCGAGCGAGACCAATTCCTCGGTCTCGGCCGCCTCGGGCATCTCGGCGGCGGTCGCAGGCGAACTGACGGTGGCGCCACGGCCTCGCGGCGGGGCCACGGGTGCGATCGGCACGACCTCGCCGGTGTAGGGCGAGATCACCGGATTCTTGTTGAGGTCGTAGAACTTCTTGCCCGTGGTCGGGCAAATACGCTTGGTTCCGAGCTCGGACTTGGCCAACGTGGTCATCCCAGAATTTTGCTGAAAAACGGTGCTTCACTTGGCTAGTTGAGCCGCCGCTGTCAATAGCGGTTTGCGCGCAAGTGACGGGCGCGTGACGCGGTGTTGCCTATGTGATACCTGCCGCGGCGCGAGAGGACACAATCTTGGCCCATTCTGACACCCCGACCCCGCTGGAATCGCGCGCCTGCGGCCCCCTGGCCGGCAAAGTCCGCGTTCCCGGCGATAAATCGATCTCCCACCGTGCGCTGATCCTGGGGGCGCTTTCGGTGGGCGAAACCCGCATTTCCGGCCTGCTGGAGGGCGAGGACGTCCTCAATACCGCCAAATCCATGCGCGCATTGGGCGCCAAGGTGGAGCGGACGGCCCCGTTTACCTGGTCGGTCGCAGGCGTCGGCGTCGGCGGCTTCGCCCAGCCCACAGCCGCGCTCGATTTTGGCAATTCCGGCACCGGCTGCCGCCTGGTGATGGGCGCGGTGGCCGGCTGTCCGATCGCGGCCATCTTCGACGGCGACGCCTCGCTGCGCACGCGGCCGATGCGCCGCATCCTCGACCCGCTGGAATTGATGGGCGCCCGGACCAGCGACATCAGGGAGGGCGGCCGGCTGCCGCTCACCCTGCATGGCGCCCGCTATCCGGTGCCGATCGTCTACAAGACGCCGGTCGCCTCGGCCCAGATCAAGTCCGCGGTGCTGCTGGCGGGGCTGTCCGCGCCCGGCATTACCACCGTGATCGAGCAGGAGGCGAGCCGCGACCATACCGAGCTGATGCTGAAGCATTTCGGTGCCGAGATCTCCTCGGAGACGGAAGGCAGTCATGGCCGGAGGATCACGCTGAACGGCGAGCCCGAGCTGCACGGGGCCGATGTCGTGGTGCCCGCTGATCCGTCCTCGGCGTCGTTCCCGATCGTGGCGGCGCTGATCGTTGAGGGATCCGACGTGGTGTTCTCCGACGTGATGACCAATCCGCTGCGCACCGGGCTGTTCACCACGCTGCGCGAAATGGGCGCCTCGATCGAGGAGAGCGATGTGCGCGGCGATGCCGGCGAGCCGATGGCGCAATTGCGCGTGCGCGCCTCGAAGCTGAAGGGCGTCGAGGTGCCGCCGGAGCGCGCGCCGTCGATGATCGACGAATATCTGGTGCTGGCGGTTGCGGCCGCCTTCGCCGAGGGCACCACGATCATGCGCGGCCTGCAGGAGCTGCGCGTCAAGGAATCTGACCGGCTTGAAGCCACCGCCGACATGCTGCGGGTCAATGGGGTCAAGGTCGAGGTCTCCGGCGACGACCTGATCGTCGAGGGCCGCGGCCATGTTCCGGGCGGCGGCCTGGTCGCGACCCATATGGACCACCGCATCGCGATGTCGGCGCTGGTGATGGGCTGCGCGTCCGATCGGCCGGTCAAGATCGACGACACCGGCTTCATCGCCACCAGTTTTCCGGATTTCATTCCGATGATGCGCGCGCTCGGAGCTGACTTCGCATGATCATCGCCATCGACGGACCCGCCGCCTCGGGCAAGGGCACGCTCGGCAAGCGGCTCGCCCACCACTACGGCTATCGCCATCTCGACACCGGCGTGATCTACCGCGCGGTGGCCTATGCCATGATCGCCGCCGGTGCCGATCTCGGCGACAAGGTGCTGGCGGTGGCCGCGGCGCTCGAGCTCGATCCCGAAAAATTCGGCAATCCGATCCTGAAGACCCAGAAGGTCGGCGATGCCGCCTCGGTGGTGTCGGCCATTCCCGAGGTGCGCGAGGTGCTGGTGAATTTCCAGCGCCAATTCGCCGCCGATCCGCCCGGTGCGGTGCTCGATGGGCGCGACATCGGCACCGTGATCTGTCCGAATGCCGACGTGAAGATCTTCGTGGTTGCCGACCCCCGGGTGCGGGCGCGGCGGCGCACGCTGGAGGCGCGCGCCCGCGGCGAGGACGCCGACGAGGAAGCCGTGCTCGCCGACATTCTCAAGCGCGACGATCGGGACAAGAACCGGGCGATTGCGCCATTGCGGCCGGCGGCGGACGCCCACACGCTGGATAATTCCAACCTCGACATCGAGGCCGGCGTCCGCGCCGCCATCGCGATCGTCGAGGCGGCGCGCGCCAGGCGCTGATCCGGCGAGGCTCGGACAAGAAAAAGCGCGATGACGGATCATCGCGCTCCGGGTCCGGCAAGGACCAGTTGGATCAGTTTTGGATCAGTTCTTGGTTTAGTTCTTGGACCAGTAGCGGTCGAACGGCAGTTCCTGCTCGGCCATGGTCAGAAGCGGCTGCACTTTTTGGGCCGACGCGGCGTGCCCGGCCGGTACGGCTCGAGGCAGCGCGGCGACGGCATTTCCAATCGTCAGGACGGCAAACACCGCCAGCACCACAAAGCTTTTCATTGGTCGTCCCCCTGTTTTTAACGGTGCCATCGTAGTGGGGGGCTGCTTAAGGGCGGGTTCCAGGGCGCCCCTCCTGCGTCGCATTTCGCGCGATGCGGTCAACAAGGCGTTGAGGCGCAGCCGCGGGCGCGATCAGCCTTAAGCGCCCGTAAATCGGGCATTTCCAGCTTGCCCAAAATGACCTCCGGGGCTATATCAGCGCCGTTCGGAGCGCCATCGACCATGTCGAGGCCATGTCTGAGCGGGCCGGCGCCGGGTTTTAGCCCTCGCCGCATCTGGAGGAACGCCCGCTCCCAGGTCTTGAAGTCGATATTTTCGTTTCAGGCTCCGGACAATTCAAACGTACCGAACGTGCAGTCATGCTGCCGGCCCGCTGTTGCGCCTCCTGCAACAAGCGGTCGTCAGGGTTTGCGGAACCCTGACACTTCACGCGCGGTGCGCCCATCAACCCGAACGGCCGGCAAGATCCCGCACTGGAGAACAAATGGCTTCGAATACTGTGTCTTCCTATACCCCGACCCGCGACGATTTCGCCGCGATGCTTGATGAGTCCTTTGCCGGCGGCAATTTGCAGGAAAGCTCGGTCATCAAGGGCAAGGTGGTTGCAATTGAGAAGGACATGGCCGTCATCGACGTCGGCCT
This sequence comes from Bradyrhizobium sp. th-b2, assembly GCF_000426785.1. Classification (NCBI taxonomy): domain Bacteria; kingdom Pseudomonadati; phylum Pseudomonadota; class Alphaproteobacteria; order Hyphomicrobiales; family Nitrobacteraceae; genus Bradyrhizobium; species Bradyrhizobium sp. th-b2. The sequence goes on along the minus strand of NZ_AUGA01000027.1, from coordinate 90,753 downwards.
GAAGACCGAAGGCCGCGTCGCGCTGCGCGAATTCGCCGGCCCCGGCCGTGAAAGCGATCTGAAGGTAGGTGACGAAGTCGAGGTGTTCCTCGACCGCATCGAGAATGCGCTCGGCGAAGCCGTGCTGTCGCGCGACAAGGCGCGCCGCGAGGAGAGCTGGGGCAAGCTCGAGAAGGCGTTCCAGAACAACGAAAAGGTCAACGGCGTCATCTTCAACCAGGTCAAGGGCGGCTTCACGGTCGACCTCGACGGTGCGGTGGCGTTCCTGCCGCGCTCGCAGGTCGACATTCGTCCGATCCGCGACGTCGCGCCGCTGATGAACAACTCGCAGCCGTTCCAGATCCTCAAGATGGACCGCCGCCGCGGCAACATCGTGGTGTCGCGCCGCACGGTTCTCGAAGAGACCCGCGCCGAGCAGCGCCAGGAGCTGGTGCAGAACCTCGAAGAGGGTCAGGTGATCGACGGCGTGGTCAAGAACATCACCGATTACGGTGCGTTCGTTGATCTCGGCGGCATCGACGGCCTGCTGCACGTCACCGATATCGCCTGGCGCCGCGTCAACCACCCGACCGAGGTGCTGACCATCGGCCAGACGGTGAAGGTCAAGATCATCAAGATCAACCACGAGACGCACCGCATCTCGCTCGGCATGAAGCAGCTGCTGGACGATCCGTGGCAGGGCATCGAAGCCAAGTACCCGCTGGGTGCCCGCTTCACCGGCCGCGTCACCAACATCACCGACTACGGCGCGTTCGTCGAGCTCGAGCCGGGCATCGAAGGCCTGATCCACGTCTCCGAGATGTCGTGGACCAAGAAGAACATGCACCCCGGCAAGATCGTTTCGACCTCGCAGGAAGTCGAAGTGCAGGTGCTGGAAGTGGATTCGGTCAAGCGCCGTATCTCGCTCGGTCTCAAGCAGACCATGCGCAATCCCTGGGAAGTCTTCGTCGAGAAGTTCCCGGTCGGCTCGACTGTCGAAGGCGAGGTCAAGAACAAGACCGAGTTCGGTCTGTTCCTCGGTCTCGACGGCGATGTAGACGGCATGGTCCATCTCTCCGACCTCGACTGGAAGCTTCCGGGCGAGCAGGTCATCGACAACTTCAAGAAGGGCGACATGGTCAAGGCCGTGGTGCTCGATGTCGATGTCGAGAAGGAGCGGATCTCGCTCGGCGTCAAGCAGCTCGAAGGCGACCCCTTCGCCGAGCCGGGCGACGTCAAGAAGGGCGCGGTCGTGACCTGCGAAGTGCTCGAAGTGAAGGAGAGCGGCATCGAGGTCCGGATCTCGGGCACCGAGTTCACCACCTTCATCAAGCGGTCCGAGCTGGCCCGCGACCGCAACGACCAGCGCGCCGAGCGCTTCGCCGTCGGCGAGAAGGTCGATGCCCGCGTCATCCAGTTCGACAAGAAGGCCCGCAAGGTGCAGGTCTCGATCAAGGCGCTGGAAGTCGCAGAAGAGAAGGAAGCCATCGCGCAGTACGGCTCCTCCGATTCGGGTGCGACGCTCGGCGACATCCTCGGCACCGCGCTGAAGAACCGCGGCACCGACAAGTAAGGCTCGTTCGATTGAGACGATTGGGGCCCCGGCGAAAGCCGGGGCCTTTTTGTCTTGTAGCCCGGATGCAGCGCAGCGAAATCCGGGGCTCTGCACCCGCGGTAAGGCCTTCCAGGATTACGCTTCGCTTCTTCCGGGCTACAATGCGGGCAATGTCGCGGGCCTTGTTTTCTTCATATTGCGTCGCAATTGATGTATTTGGCTAAGCTGATAGTGACGCTGCGACTGCAAAAGGCGTCGATTGCGCGCTGACCATTTCTGGAGAGATCGGATGTCGCTGGATTCAGACGTGATCGTCGACCGCCGCCGGATCAGGCGCAAGCTGACGTTCTGGCGCGTCGCCGCTGCGGTCATTGCGATCGCGGCCATCGTAGGCGTGGGCGTGATCGCCGCCGGCGGGCGCGGCACCTTTGCGACCTCGAACGCGATCGCGCGCGTCAGTATCGACGGACTGATCCGCAGCGATCAGGAGCGCGTCGAGGCGCTGGAGCGGCTCGGCAAGTCGAGCTATGCGGCTGTCGTCGTGCATATCAATTCGCCTGGCGGTACCACCGCGGGCTCCGAGCAGCTTTACGACTCGCTGGTGCAGTTGAAGGCGAAGAAGCCGCTTGTCGTCGTGGTCGAGGGATTGGCGGCCTCGGGCGGCTACATCACGGCGATCGCCTCCGATCATATCGTCGCCCAGCAGACCTCGCTGGTCGGCTCGATCGGCGTGCTCTTCCAGTTTCCGAACGTGTCCGAATTGCTCAAGACCGTCGGCGTGAAGATGGAGGAGATCAAATCCTCGCCGCTGAAGGCGGCGCCCAACGGCTTCGAGCCGACCAGCCCGGAGGCCCGCGCCGCGATCGACGGTCTGGTCAAGGACTCCTATGCCTGGTTCCGTGGATTGGTGAAGGAGCGGCGCGGCATGGATGACGCCCTGCTGGAGAAGGTCGCCGACGGCCGCGTCTTCACCGGCCGGCAGGCGGTCGATCTCAAGCTGATCGATCAGCTCGGGGACGAGAAGACCGCGATCGCCTGGCTGGTTGCGGAGAAGAAGGTCAAAAGCGACCTGCCGGTGCGCAATTACAAGCTTAATCCGCGATTCAGCGACCTGACCTTCCTGCGCACGGCGGCGTCCGTGACGCTCGATGCGTTCGGCCTCGGCGGCTTCGCGCGGCGGATCGAGCAGGGCGGCGTGGCCCAGGCGGTCGATCGATTCGGGCTCGACGGCATGTTGGCATTGTGGAGCCCGATGGGAACCGACTAGCCAGCTGTCAAACGCGTACTCATCAGGGTATTCCCGCTCTGCGGGAATCGCCGCATGCCCCAATTGGGCTATTTGTCACGTGATTTCCCGACGCTCTAAATCGATTTAGCGTCTTGACAGTGCACGGCATTTTCACGGAAATGGGTTTCCGCAAGAGCCCGGATCCCATTTTCGATGATCAAATCCGAACTTGTTCAGCGTATCGCCGAGCACAACCCGCACCTCTACCAGCGGGACGTCGAGAACATTGTGAATGCGATTCTCGACGAAATCGTTGCGGCGCTGGCGCGTGGCGACCGCGTCGAGCTGCGCGGTTTTGGCGCATTCTCGGTGAAGCATCGCCCGGCGCGTGCCGGCCGCAATCCGCGAACCGGCGAGCATGTGCCGGTCGATCAGAAGAGCGTGCCGTTCTTCAAGACCGGCAAGGAAATGCGCGAGCGCCTCAATCGCGACGCCGACGCGGAAGCCTCCAAGGTCGACGCGCCCAAAGCTGACGCCTGACAAGGCCGACGCCTAACGCGCGACGTCACGCGTTGCCGTGTTGCGGGCGATCTGCCCGCACTGCCTCCATCGCTGCGAGAGATGGTCATGCGAAAGTTCTTCACGGCATTGGTCGTCATTCCGCTCGGACTGATCTTCATCATCTTTGCGGTCGCCAACCGTCACTGGGTGACGGTGTCGTTCGATCCCTTCAACTCTGTGACGCCTGTGGTTGCGGTCACATTGCCGCTGTTCGTCGTGATCATTGTCTCCGCGATCCTGGGCGTGCTCGCGGGCGGCATCGCGACCTGGTTCAGGCAGGGGCGCTGGCGCCGCGCGGCCCGGCAGCACGAGGCCGACGCCCGCCAAGTCCGCTCGGAGCTCGCCGACCTCAGGGCCGCCGCCTCCCGGGATGACGCGCAGCGCCGCCCGGCGCCGGGGCAGCTCGGGTTTTACGGGCCCAATGGGCGAGACAAGCAGGGCGCGACGTTGTAGAACCCGCCCCGTCGGACCGGGGTGCACCCCGGTTCCGGCCGCCCGAAAACCCGTTTTGAAGCCCCGTTTCGAGACCATGCCCCTGCTCGTCAAAATCTGCGGCCTGTCCACGCGCGAGACGCTCGACGTCGCGCTTGAGGGCGGCGCCGACATGGTCGGGTTCGTGTTCTTTGCCCCATCGCCGCGCCATATCAGCCTCGAGACCGCGCGCGAGCTCGGCAAGCAGGCCAAGGGCCGCGCCGTCAAGGTCGCGCTGACTGTCGATGCCGACGACGCCACCATCGAGAACATCGTCGAGACGCTGCGTCCGGATGTCCTGCAGCTGCACGGCAAGGAGACCACGGCGCGGCTGCGTGATCTCAAGCAGAAATTCGGCCTGCCGTTGATGAAGGCGCTGCCGGTCGAGACCGCAGCCGACCTCGCCCCGCTGCCGGGCTATGCCAGCGTCGCCGACCGCATTCTGTTCGACGCCCGCGCGCCGAAGGATGCCACGCGGCCGGGCGGCCTCGGCGCGCCCTTCGATTGGCACGTGCTTGAAAATCTCGATCTCGCGCTGCCCTACATGGTCTCCGGCGGGCTCAATGCCGAGAACGTCACTGAAGCTGTCCGCGTCACCCGCGCCGGCGGGGTCGACGTCTCGTCGGGCGTCGAGCGCACGCCCGGCGTCAAGGATCCCGAATTGATCCGCGCCTTCATCCGCGCCGCACGCGCAACCCAAGAACTGATGGTTCGATGAATCCTAACCTGCCCAATTCCTTCCGCAGCGGTCCCGACGAGCGCGGGCATTTCGGTATTTTCGGCGGACGCTTCGTCGCGGAAACGCTGATGCCGCTGATCCTCGATCTCGAAAAGGCCTATGCCGACGCCAAGGCCGATCCGGCATTCCAGGCCGAGATGAACGTCTATCTGAAGGACTATGTCGGCCGGCCGTCGCCGCTGTATTTCGCCGAACGGCTCACCGGGCATCTCGGCGGCGCGAAGATCTATCTGAAGCGCGAGGAACTCAACCACACCGGTTCGCACAAGGTCAACAACGTGCTCGGCCAGATCATGGTCGCGCGCCGCATGGGCAAGAAGCGCATCATTGCCGAGACCGGCGCCGGCCAGCACGGCGTGGCGACGGCGACGCTGTGCGCGCGCTTCGGGCTCGAATGCGTGGTCTATATGGGCGCGGTCGACGTCGAGCGGCAGCAGCCGAACGTGATCCGCATGGAGATGCTGGGCGCCACGGTGATCCCGGTGCAGTCGGGCGCGCGCACGCTGAAGGATGCGATGAACGACGCGCTGCGCGACTGGGTCACCAACGTTCACAACACCTTCTATTGCATCGGCACGGTGGCGGGTCCGCACCCCTATCCGATGATGGTGCGCGACTTCCAGTCGATCATCGGCCACGAGACGCGCAAGCAGATGCAGGAGGCCGAGGGCCGCCTGCCGGACTCGCTGGTCGCTTGCATCGGCGGCGGCTCCAATGCGATGGGTCTGTTCCATCCGTTCCTGGACGATCCCTCGGTCGAGATTTTTGGCGTTGAGGCGGCCGGTCATGGACTGACGCAGCTGCATGCGGCTTCGCTCGCCGGCGGCCGTCCCGGCGTGCTGCACGGCAACCGCACCTATCTGCTGATGGACGCCGACGGCCAGATCGAGGAAGCGCATTCGATCTCGGCGGGCCTCGATTATCCCGGCATTGGCCCCGAGCACGCCTGGTTGCACGAGACCGGCCGCGTGAAATATCTCTCGGCCACCGATGAGGAGGCGCTGGCCGCATTCCAGCTGCTGTCGCGGCTGGAGGGCATCATCCCCGCGCTGGAATCCGCGCACGCCATCGCGAAACTTTCCGAACTCGCGCCGCAGCGGCCGAAGGATCACCTGATGGTGGTCAACCTCTCGGGCCGTGGCGACAAGGACGTGCCGCAGGTCGGCGACATCTTGAAGGGCAGGAAGAAGTGAGCACCCGTATCGACGCACGTTTCGCCGCGCTGAAGCAGCAGGGCCGCTCCGCTTTCGTCACCTTCGTGATGGCCGGCGATCCCGACGCAAAGACCTCGCTCGACATCCTCAAGGCGCTGCCGAAGGCCGGCGCCGACGTCATCGAGATCGGCATGCCCTTCACCGATCCGATGGCCGATGGCCCGTCGATCCAGGCCGCCGGCCTGCGTGCGCTCAAGGGCGGCATGACGCTGCGCAAGACGCTGGCGATGGTCCGCGACTTCCGCAAGGACGACAATGCCACGCCGATCGTGCTGATGGGCTACTACAATCCGATCTACATCTACGGCGTCGACAGCTTCCTGGCCGATGCCAAGGAAGCCGGCGTCGACGGCCTGATCATCGTCGACCTGCCGCCGGAGGAAGACACCGAGCTCTGCATCCCCGCGATGAAGGCCGGGCTGAACTTCATCCGGCTGGCGACGCCGACCACCGACGACAAGCGCCTGCCGGCGGTGCTCGCCAACACCTCGGGCTTTGTCTACTACGTCTCGATCACCGGCATCACCGGCGCTGCGACTGCCGATTCGAACGCGGTTTCGGAAGCCGTCGCCCGCATCAAGCGCCACACCAGGCTGCCGGTCTGCGTCGGCTTCGGCATCCGCACCCCGGAAACGGCACGCGCGATCGCCGAAAACGCCAACGGCGCCGTGGTCGGCACCGCGATCGTCGACGTGGTGCGGGGGAGCCTCGATGCCGAGGGCCGCGCGACGCCAAAGACCGTGAGCGCGGTCGCGGACCTGGTGTCCGCGCTGGCGCAGGGGGTCCGGGGCGCCAAACAGGCCGCTGAATAAGCCACATTTTGCGGCAACAAGGCCGCCGACGGCGGCTTGCCGGGTTCGCCCGGCCCGCCATATATCCAGCTGGTGCGGGACCGACCCGCATTTCGGAGCGAACCATGAATTGGCTCACCAACGTCGTCCGGCCGAAGATCCGCAACATCCTGCGCCGCGAGACGCCGGAAAACCTCTGGATCAAATGTCCGGATTCCGGACAGCTCGTGTTCTACAAGGACGTCGAGGCCAACCAGTTCGTAATCCCCGGCTCCAACTACCACATGCGCATGGGCGCGGTGGCGCGGCTGAAGTCGGTCTTCGACAACGAGACCTGGTTCGACGTCGCGCTGCCCGAGGTGACGGCGGACCCGCTGAAATTCCGCGATGAGCGAAAGTATGTCGACCGCATCAAGGACGCCCGCACCAAGACCGGGCTGAACGACGCGATCAAGGTCGGCTACGGCAAGCTCGAAGGCGCTGGCGTCGTGGTCGCGGTGCAGGATTTCGATTTCATGGGCGGCTCGCTCGGCATGGCCGCCGGTGAGGCGATGGTGCGCGGGCTTGAGCTCGCGGTCGAGAAGAAGTCGCCCTTCATCGTGTTCGCAGCATCCGGCGGCGCGCGGATGCAGGAAGGCATCCTGTCGCTGATGCAGATGCCGCGCACCACGGTCGGCGTGCAGATGCTGCGCGAGGCGAAGCAGCCCTATATCGTGGTGCTGACCAATCCGACCACCGGCGGCGTCACCGCCTCCTATGCGATGCTTGGCGACATCCAGATCGCCGAGCCCGGCGCGCTGATCGGCTTTGCCGGCGCGCGCGTGATCGAGCAGACCATCCGCGAGAAGCTGCCGGAAGGTTTTCAGCGCGCCGAATATCTGCGCGAGCACGGCATGGTCGACATGGTCGTGCATCGCCACGAGATGAAGTCCACGCTGGCGCGGCTTTGCCGCCTGCTGACCAAGTCGCCGGCGCCTGAAACCGCCTCCAAGCCAACTGTCGCCGTCACCGAGCCGGCCCAGATCGTCACGGCGCCGGAGACGGTGCCGGCCGCGCCGCACGCGTGACCGCAAGCGCCGCCCCATCGCAGGCCTCGTTCGAGGCGTTGATCGCGCGGATATCGGCGCTGCATCCGAAGCGCATCGATCTCAGCCTCGATCGCATGCGCGGCCTGATGGAGCGGCTCGATCATCCCGAGCGAAAGCTGCCGCCGGTGATCCATGTCGCCGGCACCAACGGCAAGGGCTCGACGATCGCCTATCTGCGCGCGATCCTCGAGGCATCAGGCTTGCGCGTGCACGTCTTCACCTCGCCTTACCTGGTGCGGCTCAACGAATGCTACCGGCTCGGCGCCGTCGGCGGCGGCAAGCTCGTCGGCGACGATGAGCTGCGCGCGACGTTCGAGGATTGCGAGCGCATCAACGCCGGCAACCCCATCACCATCTTCGAGATGGAAACCGCCGTCGCGTTCTGCCTGTTCGCCAAGCATCCGGCCGACGTCGCGTTGCTCGAGGTCGGCCTCGGCGGCCGGCTAGATTCGACCAATGTGGTCGAGACGCCGCTCGCCTCGGTGATCGCACCGGTCAGCATGGATCACATGGAATTCCTCGGCGACACACTGACTTTGATCGCCGGCGAGAAGGCCGCGATCATCAAGCGCAAGGTGCCGGTGGTCTCTGCCGAGCAGGCGCCGGAAGCGATGGCCGTGATCGAGGCGGAGGCGAACCGCATGCGCGCGCCGCTGCATGCGGCCGGCCAGCAATGGCATGTCAGCGTCGAGCGCGGCCGGCTGGTCTATCAGGACGAGCGCGGCTTGATGGATCTGGCCGCGCCAAAGCTGTTCGGCCGGCACCAGTTCGACAATGCCGGCCTTGCGATCGCGACATTGCGCGCGATCGACACGTTCAAGCTCAACATCGCCGCCTATGAGGCCGGCATCGTCAATGCGGAATGGCCGGCCCGGATGCAGCGGCTGGCCTCCGGTACGCTCGTCTGCCAGGGGCCGCAGGGCTCCGAGGTCTGGCTCGATGGCGGACACAATGCCGAGGGCGGCCGCGTTGCGGCCGCAGCGCTCGGCGATCTCGAGGAGCGGGTGTCGCGGCCGCTGGTCGTGATAACAGGCATGATGGCCAACAAGGATGCCAATGCCTTCCTCGCCAATTTCGCCGGGCTGACGCGCCACATCATCGCGGTCCCGGTGCCCGGCCGCGACAACGGCATGGCGCCGGACAAGCTGGCGGACGCCGCGCGTGCGCTCGGGATGCGTGTCGAGATCGCTGGTGGCGTCGACGCTGCCTTGCAGCGGCTCGCCACGCTCGCCTACGAGGTACCGCCGCGCATCCTGATCACCGGTTCGCTGTACCTCGCCGGCCCGGTGCTTGCCGCCAACGGCACGCCTCCTGCATAATCGATCTCGTGTCCCGGACGCGGAGCAGCGCGCAGCGGTGCTCCGCAGAGCCGGGACCCATCTCGACACAATGGGCCCCGGCTCAGCAGCACACCACTGCGTGCTGCGCTGCGTCCGGGGCACGCAAGGGGACGACTGACATCATGCGCTTTGCTGCGATCGCCGACATCCACGGCAACCACCTCGCGCTCGAAGCCGTGCTGTCGGACATTCGCGCCCAGGGAATTCTGGACATCGTCGATCTCGGCGATATGGTGAGCGGGCCGCTCGCCGCCCGGCCGACCATCGACATGCTGATGGCGCTCGACGCCGTCCATCTGCTCGGCAATCACGACCGCTATCTGATCGACCGTCCCCACGAGAAAATGGGCTCATGGGAGCGGCTGACCTATACCCAGCTCGAGCCGCGGCATCTCGACTGGCTGCGCACGCTGCCGGCGAATGCGGTCTATCGCGACGAGGTTTTCCTCTGTCACGCAACGCCTCAAGATGACGAGACCTATTGGCTCGAGACGGTGCTGCCGGGCGGCGAAGTTTTGATGTCCACGCTTGAGACGATCGAAGCGAGGGCCGCCGGCGTGACGCAATCGCTGATCCTATGCGCACACACCCATATCGCCCGCGCGGTGCGGTTGCGCGACGGCCGGCTGATCGTCAATCCTGGCAGCGTCGGTTCGCCCGGCTATCGCGCCGGCAAGCCGCATCCGCATGTGGTCGAGGCCGGTTCGCCCGATGCGCGTTATGCGATCCTTGAACGGGTTGATGGCGATTGGGCCGTGACGTTCCGCCATGTGCCCTACGATCACGCGGCGATGGCAGCGCTGGCGCGGCAGCACGGCCAAGCCGAGCTCGCCTCGGCGCTGGCGACGGGATGGATCAGGTAGTCCGCTTGTCCACGTGGAACATTCGTCACACGCGGGCTTGACCCGCGTGTCCATCGTTCTTCGCAAGAGCACTTTCCGAAGCGGATGGATGGCCGGGCGTAGGCGAGCGGAAGCGACGCCGTCCTTTGGACGGCTATGCCCGGCCATGACGGATTGAGATTTGGTCTCGCACAAAACAAAACGGCCGGCATGACGCCGGCCGTTCCGCAAATCAGCTAATTCGAAACGGATCAGACCGCGGCGGTGATCCACTGCTGCAGCTTGGCCTTCGGAGCGGCGCCGACCTGACGGGACGCCATCTCGCCGCCCTTGAAGATCATCAGGGTCGGGATCGACATCACGCCATATTTCGACGCGGTCTTCGGGCTCTCGTCGACGTTGAGCTTCACGATCTTGACCTTGTCGCCCATCGCGCCGGAGATCTCATCGAGAGCGGGCGCAATCATGCGGCAGGGGCCGCACCACTCGGCCCAGAAGTCGACGACCACCGGCCCGGTCGCCTTGAGCACTTCGGCTTCGAAATCGGCGTCAGAAACCTTGCCAACGGCCATCGGAATACCTCGTTCGGTTGAGACAAAGGGGCGGTTGAGAATCGCGCCCGGGAGCATGGGCCAAACCTATGAACGCCCCCTTGCCGGGTCAAGCTCGCTCACGCCGACATGATCTTATGCCAGCCCGGCGTCCAGCGCGGGGGCCGAAATCTCCATGATTTCAGGCGTTTCGGTCCAAAGCAGCGCGGCCCGGATGGGCTTCTGGGGATAAAGCCTGGCGAGCACCGCGCGGTATAGGGCGAGCTGCCGGACATAGCCCCGCGGGGCCTCGGCGGCGGTCTTTGGCGGGGCGTGGTTGGTCTTGAAATCGACGATCAGGACGTCATTTGGCGTCACCACCAACCGGTCGATCTGGCCCGAAACCAGCGCCTTCGGCTGGCCCGGCCGCTCCAGCCGCCCGACGATCGAGACCTCCGCGCGGCTGCCGGGCGCGAACACGGCGGCAAAGCGCGGATCGGCGATCACGCCGAGTACCTGCTCGGCAAGCGCAGCTTGCTCCTGTTCGTTCCAGCCATCGGCATTGCGCGCGAGATAGCCGAGCGCGGCCGTGCGCCGCCGCTCGCTGGCGACGTCGGGCAGCGACTGCAACAGGCGATGCACCAGCGTGCCGCGCTGCAGGGCGCGGGCGCGCAGCAGCACCGATTCGCCGGTTCGTATCTGATGGCTGTCGTCATCGGCGGGATCGGATGGGCGCAGCACGCCTGCGGCGGAGGCCTCAGGTGCGGCCGCAGCCCGCAGCCAGGACGGCAGCGCGACCGGCGCCGCGGCCGTTGACGCGGCAGCGCCCGTGACATCGGCGACGTCGTCCGGCCGCGAATAGCGCATCACCTTGCCGGCCGGCGTCTCGATCTCCTCGAGCTCGAGCCCGGCATTGGCGAGCCCCTTGGTGATCAGATCGTACCAGGAGGATTTCCGCACCGTGTTCGTGTTGCCCGGCATGCAGCCGCCGACGATCAGCCGGTCGGCCGCACGTGTCATCGCGACATAGAGCAGGCGGCGATATTCGTCCTCGGTGTCGCCGAGCATCGCCTTGCGCGCGTCGGCGACGTTGGGGGGATCCTCGGCCTTCTTGCCGGCCCACACCACGACGCCGGGCGCATTCGGCGCGGCATTGCCCTGTGGCAGATGGATCAACCGCAGCCGCTGGGTGTCCGACGGCGAGGTCGTGGTGTCGACCAGGAACACCACCGAAGCTTCGAGGCCCTTGGCGCCGTGCACGGTCATGACGCGGACCTCGTCGCGCGAAATCTCCATGTCGCGCTTCACCTCGGTGTCGGCGGCGCGCAGCCAGGCGATGAAGCCTTGCAGCGAGGCCGGGGCCTTGCGCTCATAGTTCAGCGCGAGTTCGAGGAATTCGTCGAGCGCGTCGTTGGCTTCGTGGCCGAGCCGGCGCAGGATGCGCGCCCGCCCGCCATCGCCGCCGAGCAGCCAGGCGTAGAACGCGAACGGTGTCTCCTGGGTGAAGCGGCGCTCGCATTGCTCGAGGCGGCGCAGTGCGGACGACAATCGCTCGTCGGCCGGGGCTTGCGCGGCCAGCGCGTCACGCAGCGAGCCGCGGCGCTGATACGCTAGCTTGAACAGGTCGTCGTCGGTGAGGCCGAACAGCGGGCTCTTCAGCGCCACCGCGAGCGCGAGATCGTCCTGCGGCAGCAGCAGCGCGTCGGCGAGGTTCATCAGGTCGATGATCGCGATGTGCTCGGTCAGCTTCAGCCGGTCGGCGCCGGCGACCGGGATGTTGGCATGCTTCAGCGCCTGGATCACCGCGTCGAACGCGTTGCCACGCCGCCGCACCAGGATCAGCATGTCGCCATAGCGCAACGGCCGCCGCGCACCGACGCTGCCGGTCATGGTGCCGCTCGTGACCAGGCGCTTGATCTCCGCCTGGATGCGCCGCGCAAGCTTCACTTCGGGGCTGGTCACCGAGACGCCGTCGAACGGCGCGCGCCAGCCCTCGATGTCCTGCCGGTCATCGGCAACAGCGAGATCCCAGAGCTCGATCAGGCTGGGGCCGGCATCGGCCATCGCATTGTGGATCGGGTAGCCGTTCTCGACCGCATGGATGCTGCGAAAGATCTCTTGCTCGCGGAACACATGATCGACCGAATGCAGGATCACCGGTCCCGAGCGGAACGAATAGGTGAACGACACCGGATCGAATTTCAGCCCGGCCTCCTCGAACCGCCGCTTCAGCTCGCGGCGCCGCAGGTCGAATTCGCGGGGTGCGGCGCCCTGGAACGAGAAGATCGACTGCTTCTCGTCGCCGACCGCGAACACGGTGCGCACGAGGCCGTCGCGCGCGCCGGCGCCGGAGGTGAACTCCGAGATGATGTGGGCGACGATGTCCCATTGCCGCGGGCTTGTGTCCTGCGCCTCGTCGATCAGCACGTGATCGACGCCGCGGTCGAGCTTGTAATGCACCCAGCCCGAGGAGACGCGGTCGAGCATCGCCAGCGTCTTGTCGATCAGATCGTCATAGTCGAGCAGGCCGCGTTCCAGCTTCTCGCGCCGGTAATGCGCGGCGGCTGAGGTCGCGATGTGGATCAGCGCCTCGGTGCGGTCGCGCGCGACCAAGGCGCGGCGCTGTTCGATCAGGGGACCGAGGCGGTCGACCTCCGCCTCGAACCGGTGGCCTGCGACAGCATTCTTCTTGATGAAGTTGTTGGTGATCATGGATGCGCGCGGCGCGCGGTCATCGGTCAGGAAGACGCCGAGATATTCGTCGACCTGGGCTGCCCCGGTGAAATTCAGCGCGCTCCGCAGCCGCTCGGCCTGCTTCTGATCCGCCTTGCTGCTGGTGTCGAGGAGGGTCGCCATCTCCCGCCAGTTCGACCGCGGCAGGTTCGGTCCGTCGACGATCTCGCGCTCGACATCCTCGATACGATCGTCGGAAGAAACGCCGAGCGCGGTCGACATCTGCGCGGCGGCGGCCGCGGCGCTGCCGGCGGCATCGGTCCAGGCCATGAAATGGTCGCGGCTGAGGCAGGCCTCGCGGACTACATCCTTGAAGGTGACGTCGGCCGCACTCGCCATCGCCGTCATCAGCGCGCGACCAATCGGGCTGTCGGGATTGCGCGAGGCCTCCAGGAACACTGCCAGATTGGCGCGCTCCATCATCTCGTTCTGGTCGCGGTCGTCGAGCACGGCAAAGCGCGCCGGCACGTTGGCCTCGAACGGAAACTGTTGCAGCAGGCGGGTGCACAGTGCGTGGATGGTCTGCACCTTCAATCCGCCGGGCGTCTCCAACGCGCAGGCAAACAGCTTGCGCGCCTCGCGCCGCAGCGTGGCGGATGGATGCGCGATGCCGGCCTCGCGGATCGCGGTGTCGAGCGCGGCGTCGTCGAGCGTTACCCAATGGCCGAGCGTCGTGAACACGCGCTCGGCCATATTGGCCGCGGCGGCCTTGGTGAAGGTGATGCAGAGGATCTTTTCCGGCGGCACGCCTGACAGCAACAGGCGGATCACGCGCTGGACCAGCACATGCGTCTTGCCCGAGCCGGCATTGGCCGACACGAAGGTCGACGCCTTCGGATCGGACGCGCGCGCCTGCGCGTCGCGCACCGCGGGCGGAATGGGACGGGGCGCCTTCACCATTCCTCGATCCCCAGGCCGCCGGCCGCGGACCATTCCTTGATGCGCGCGAGATCGTCATAGGCGCCGTAGCGGTTCGCCCACATCGAGAGATTTAGCGAGGTGTAGGCCTGCTGCTCGTCGTCGAAGGCGCGGATCAAGGCTTCCAGCTTGCGCCGCGCGCTGTCGGCGGCTTCATCGGGCGGCTGCGGCGTGTCGCTGGTCTTGATCTTCAGCTCCAGCGAACGCTGCTCGCCCGGCGGGTTGTTGCCGCTCAGCCTGACATAGACGAGGTCGCCGACCGAGGAATCGGCCGGAATCTCGGCAAAGCCGCCCTCGCGCAGGATCGCGGCTTCCAGCGTGAGCTGCGGCGACAGGCCCATGCGCACCTGCTTGCCGGTCGGCGGCTGGCCGGTCTTGTAGTCGAGGATCGCAAAGCTGCCGTCGTCGCGCCGCTCGATGCGGTCGGCACGCGCTGAGAGGGTGAACGTCCTGGCATCGTCGAGGGGAATGCCGATCTCGCCGCGGATCTCGGCTTTGATGGCGTCGATACCACCGCGCCGGGCCTGCTCCCATTCGGCAAACCAGGCCGCGATGCGCTGAAAGCGCGGCCACCACAGCGCGCGCGCCTCGGGCCGCTCCATCAGTGGCGCAAAATATTTGCCGCCGATCTCGCGCAACGTGCGCATGGTGTCGGGGGGCAGCGCGTCGGCATAGACCTGCGTAAACTCGCCGAGCGCCTCGTGGATCGCCGAGCCGCGATCGGCGGCCGACAGCGGCATGTCGACGGGGTCGAGCGGATCGAGCTTCAAGATGTAACGCGCGTAGATCGTGTAGGGATCGCGCAGCCAGTCCTCGATCGCGGTAACAGACATTTTCAGCGGCCGCGCCTCGCGTGGTGGCCGCGGCTCCGGCTGCGGGATCGGCTCGACCTTGTCGGGCCGGTCGAGCTCGGCCGCATATTGCACGTAGGTTTCGCCGGCCGAGGTCGCTGCCTTCCAGCGCGCTTCGCCTGCAACAGCTTCGAGCCGATGCAGGAAGCGCGAAGCAACCGCCGGCGCGCCGCCGACCTTGGCGGCATGGGTGAGGATCACCTCGTCATGGCCGAGCAGCTGGGCAAAGTCGTGCGCGGAGAGGCCGATGCGCCGCTCGGGGAGATCGAGCCCGAGCTCATGCCGCATCGGCCGGCTCAGCCAGGGATCAATCCGCGGCGTCGGCGGCCAGACGCCCTCGACCAGGCCGCCGAGGATGATGCGATCAGACTCCGTGAGACGGGCCTCGAGCTGGCCGTAGATGTTGAGCTGCGCCCGCGCCGATTCCGGCCGCCGTACCATGCGGTCGGCAAACGCGGTCTGGAACACCTCGGGATAATCGGCGAGCGGCGTCATCAGCCCGCTCGGCTGCTGCCTGGCGAGCAGTTCGTCGAACGCGGACGCCAGCGACGCACCGGCGCGCCCCTCGAAGACGACGGCAACAGCGTTCTGGTCGGCCGACAGCGCGATCAGCGCCTCGCGGTGGCGCGATGCCAGCTCCGCGAAATCATAGGGCTTTGCCGACGCCACGCCTTCCAGCGGCGCCAGCGCGGTCTGAAGTTTCTCGATCAGGGCCTGTGCCTGATCGAGCTCGCGGTCCCGCAACCGGGCGCGGGGCTCCATCTTGTGCAGCGACGAGGTCTCGCCGCCATTCAGCTTGACGAGCTCGGCGCGGAAGCGGGCGAAGTCGCGCGCCAGGCCACCGGTTCCGGCTTGCGGCCGTGTGCCGCGCAACAGTGCGATCTCCAGCACCTCGATCGCGCGTTTCAGCGCACCGTGAGCGCCGCCGAGCCGGAACAGCGGATGCTTGAGCAGCGCGAGCAATGTCGGCGGCTCCAGCCCCTTGGCCGCGGCCTCGGCGGTGAGGCGGGCGAACACGCCGGCCGGCGTCTCCATCAGCGCATCGCCGCCGGAATCGTCGAATTCGAGCTTCCAGCGCGTCAGCGAGGCCATCACGCGCCGTGCCAGCGCGCGATCCGGCGTCACCAAGGCGGCTGATTTGCCGAGATGCCGCGCCTCGCGCATCGCGACTGCGATCGCCAGCGCCTCCATCTCCGGATTGGGCGCCTCGACCACGGTGAGGCTGGTCATCCCGGCGGAAATCCGCGCGACGATCTCAGGCCGCTCCAGCCGGTCGTGCCACTGCGCGGTCGCGGTCGACGGGCGCATCGTCTCCGACACCAGCACTTCGCGGCCGAGCGGCGCCGGCTCGGCAAGGCTCTCGACATCGCGGCGCTTGATGCCGAAGCGGTCGAGCAGCGCGTGCATCGCGAATTGCGGGTGGTTCGACGAGGGCGGCGTCGTGAACCGGCCTTCGTCGTTGCGCTCGCCGCCGATCGTGTCCCAGGACTCCTCGTCGAGATCGGTGTCGAGACCGGGCAGCACCACCGCGCCGTTCGCAAGCTTGGCCACCGCGTGGAGGAATTTTGCCGTGGCCGGCATCGAGCCGGTCGAACCGGCCGCGATCACCGGGCCGGCGTGATGCACGGTGAGCCGAGCAGCCTCTGCCTCGATTAGGAGATCGCGGCGCGCCGCCGGCTCGATCCGGCCGATTTCCTTGAGGTAGTTCGGCCAGGCGTCGCGCGCGATGCGCAGGAAGTCGAGCGAGTGCTGCCAGTATTTGTCGAGCTGGTCCGGCACCAGGCGGTCGAGCTCGCGCCAGTCGACGCCGCGCGTCACCATGTCGTCCATCAGCCGCGCCAGGTCGCTGGCGAGTTGCAGCGTCGAGGCAGGACCGCCGACCACGAGCGGCGCCGACACCGGCGTCTTCGCCCAGGCCGCGACCAGATGCGCCAATGTCAGCCGGCGCTCGAGCTCGCCGAGCCTTGGCGGGATCTCCAGCGGCGCGGCGCCTCCGACGTCGTCGCCTTGGTCGGCGAAGGCGAGCTCGTCCTCGTCGATCTCGCCGAGCGCGACGATGCGCGGCAGCACCGCAGCGTCGGAATCGAGCACATCGAGGAAGATTTCGCGCGCCAGCCGTCCGGCGCGTCGGGTCGGCAGATAGAGCGTGGCGTTGGCAAGCTTTGCCGGGTCATTGCGCACGTCAAATCCCGCGACCAACCGTCCCTCGACCAGCGCCGAGATGACGTTGCGCAGGAACGGCGCAGAGACGGGAACGCTGAAAACGCGCATGAGCTGCCTGATTCGAATCAGGCGCCAATATAGGGAGCGGCGGCCGTCGTTAGCCACCCCTGTCGGTCAACCGTCACCGCTCAATAGCGCAGCCGGCTGCCGCTGCGATCGACGGCATCCAGGAACCAGCGCAACGCCGGATCCTGGGCGGCGCGGGTCGTATGGATCAGGTCGATTGCGAAGGCCGGGATGTCGATCGGCGGTGCGACGACGGCAATTTCGGCGAGATGCGTGAAGCGCCGGGCGACGCGCTCGGCCAGCGTGGCGATGAGATCGGTGCCTGCCACAGCGAAGGGAACGGCCACCACATGCGCAAGCGTCACCGCCACCCGCCGCTTCAAGCCGCGGCGCGCCAGCAGCGCGTCGATCACGCTCGGCAGGCCGTCGCCGCCGGCCGCCGAAAACAGCGCGTGCGGCAGGGTCGCATAATCGTCCAGGCTCAGGCGCTCCGATCGGTTCGCGCGGGCCGCGTCGCGGATGCAGACGAAGCGCTCCTCGAACAGCCGATGCCTGATACAGCGCGGCGAGTCCGGCAGGTGGCCGCCGATCAGCGCATCGAGTTCGCCGCGCTCCAGCTTCGCCAAGGCCGCCGTCGCGTCGGTCAACGGGCGCACGGCGAGGTCGATGTTGGGTGCTTCCATTCGCAGCAAACGCGTCAGCTCCGGCACCACAACGAGATCGCCATAATCGGTCGCAGCGATGGTGATGCGCCTTCGCGCGGTGGCCGGATCGAAGGCCAGTTCGGGCGCCAGCGCGCTCCTGACCTGCCGCAGCGCCTCGCCGATCGGTCCGGCCAGCGCCAGCGCCTTTTCGGTCGGCTGCATGCCCGCGCCGGCGCGCAGGAATAACTCATCCGCAAACAGCGCCCGCAGCCGCCGCAACGCGCTGCTCATCGACGGCTGGGCGAGCCCGATGCGCTCGGCCGCGCGGGTGACGTGGCGCTCCTCCATTAGCGCCTCGAAGGCGACCAGCAGGTTGAGATCGACGGCGGCTAAATTCATCGAAGTAATAATGCTTATATAAATAATCGATTTCAACAATGATCTGCTCGAGCCTATGGTCGCCGCGGACATGACGATGAGGCGGAAGGATTTGGGGCGATCATTGGCGAAGCTCGTGCCGCGCGGACCGACACTGCTGATTATCGGTGTTCTGGCCGGGCTGGCTTTCCCTGGCTTGGCGGCCGCCGCGCGCCCGCTGATGGCGGCGGCGATTTTTGTCCTGGTGCTCGGCACCTTTCTCCAGGTCGACGGCGCGCGTTCCGGCGCGCGCTGCGGCGCCCGCTGGTCTGGCTGCTGTTGCCGGCGCTCGCGATGCTGGCCTGTCCGCTTGCGGTCGGTTTCGCGGCGCGCGGCGCCGGACTTCGGCCGGAACTGGTCGTCGCGCTGGTGCTGTCGGTGTGTGCGCCGCCGTCGAGCGGCACGGCGGCGGTCGCGCATATGCTCGGCTTCGATGCGACCGTTCCGCTTGTGGTGACGCTGCTGTCGATGGCGCTGGCGCCGGTCACGGTGCCGTTGATTGCCGCAGGTTTTGCTGATCTCGCGCTCGATCCGCTGGCGCTCGCCACACGCTTGGCGCTGCTGGTCGGCGGCGCCGGCGCGCTGGCGTTGCTGCTTCGCCATCAGTCCGCTGGACAATTGATACGGCATGCGCGCGTCATCGACGCGCTCGTGCTCGCCTCGCTGTTGCTGTTTGCGGTTGCCACCATGGCCGGGGTACGTGCGCAGTTCGAGGCGCAGCCGCTCGCCGCGCTCACCTGCGTCGGCCTTGCCTTCGGCTGCAATCTCGCCCTGCAAGGGCTTGGCGCGCTGCTCACGCCGGGCCCTCTGGCCGCGCGGTTGACCAGCGGTCTCGTGCTCGGCAACCGCAATGTCGGACTGGTCTGGTCGGCAATGGGTGCGGCGGTGTCGCCGATGACGGCACTGTTCTTCGCGGCCACCCAGTTTCCGATCTATATGACGCCGCGCCTGATCGAGATGTTTGTCCGGCGCGAGCGAAAGGAGAATGCCTGACCATGAGCGAGACGATCCTGACCGAACACCTCGCCGTTCGATTCGCTCGCATCGCGCTCGGCCATGTCACGCGCGAATACCCGAACAAGCCGGATCATGTGCTGGCCGGGCCGCAGGACGCGCGCACGCCGCGCGAACTGCATCCGGTGTTCTTCGGCAGCTATGACTGGCATTCCTGCGTCCACAGCTACTGGATGCTCGCGCGGCTGTTGCGGCGATATCCGGCATTCGAAGCCGCGGATGATATCCGCGCTCTGTTCGACGCGCAGTTCGTTGCGGAAAAGGTCGCGGCCGAATGCGCCTATCTCGCGGCTCCGACCGCGCGCGGCTTCAAGCGTCCCTATGGCTGGGGCTGGCTGTTGAAGCTCACGGCGGAGCTCTCATCGCTCGACGACATCAGGTGGCGCGAGCAGATCGCGCCGCTTGCCGAGATATTCGCACAGCGCTTTCGCGATTTCCTGCCGATCTCCACGTATCCGGTGCGGGTCGGCACGCACTTCAACACCGCGTTCGGGCTTCGCATGGCCGCTGACTACGCCACCGCGATGCACGACGATGCGTTCGGCGCGCTGTTACGCCACACCGCACTGCGCTGGTACGGAGCCGATCAGGATTGTCCCGCCTGGGGCGAGCCGAGCGGCGACGACTTCCAGTCTTCCGCGCTGATCGAAGCCGAATGCATGCGCCGGCTGCTCTCGCCCGCCGACTTCCTGCCCTGGTTCGACCGCTTCCTGCCGCGGCTCCTGCAACACGAGCCGGCAACCTTGTTCCGGCCCGCCACTGTCACCGATCGGACCGACGGCAAGCTTGCGCATCTCGATGGGCTCAATCTCAGCCGCGCATGGTGTTGGCGGGCGCTGGCCGGCGCATTGCCGGAGGCCGATGCGCGTCGCCCGCTTCTGCAGGATGTTGCGCGGCGCCAGCTCGACGCCGGCCTGCCGCATATCGCCAGCGACTATATGGGCGAACATTGGCTTGCGAGCTTTGCGGTGCTCGCCATCGAAGCCGATGACTAACGGCGGCGTCGTTTACGCGACGCTTTCCAGGAAAGCATCTTCAGCGGCCTGGATCGCGTCGGGGGTTCCGACATGCATCCAGACGCCGTCGAGGCGCAGGCCGAACAGCCGTTCCTGTTCGTTGACACGGTCGAACACCTTGGTCAGCGAGAACTCGCCGGCCGGGGCGTCGGCGAACAGCGAAGGCTGCATGATCGCGGCGCCGGCATAGACGAACGGCACCACCTGGTGCTCCCGCCGCTTGCGCAGCGCGCCGTCCGGCAACATCGAGTAGTCGCCGCGGCCGCTATAGCCGATGCTCGATGCGGTCGGCGCCATCAGCAGCAGGATATCCATCCGCGCGGGATCGAAAGCTTCCGCCAGCCGCGCCAGATTGGAGCGCACGCCGTCGATCCACATCGTGTCGGCATTGAGATGGAAGAACGGCGCATCGCCGAGCAGCGGCAGCGCCTTCACCACCGCGCCGCCGGTGCCGAGCACCTCGTCGCGCTCGTCCGAGATGATCACGCGCGGGCGGCTGCGGGTCTTGACGTGCTCGATGATCTGGTCGGGCAGATAGTGCACGTTCACGACGGCTTCGCTGACGCCGGCGCCGGCGAGCTTGTCGAGCACATGGTCGAGCAGCGGCTGGCCGGCGACGCTGACCAGCGGCTTCGGCATCGTGTTGGTCAGCGGGCGCATGCGCACGCCGAGGCCCGCAGCGAGCACCATGGCCTTGTGGGGGGTGACGGGCATCTTCCGTATATTCTCGGTCATCATCTCTCGGCGCCGATCATATCACGGCGATTCGGCAAGCACATCGATCAGACGCCATAGTCACCGGACATGACGGCCGTAAGACGGCAACAACCTAGACGTCGGCAGCCTGTGCACCGCGTCTGGCAGTTTTCTTCTTCTTGTCGCCTTGTTTGAGGAAGTTGACGCCGATCTGGTCGCCATTGACCCATGCCAGCTCGCAGCGGCGATAGGCCAATCCTGTGGACGACAGCAGCAGAAAAAACTCCTTCAGGTTCAGGCCCTCGACCGAGCCCTCGACGGTGAGCTTGGCACCCGTCTCGGACACGTCTTCCATGGTGCAGTCGCGCCGCCAGGTGCCGTCAATGCCCATCATGTGCGCGGCGATGCCGCGCTCAAACGTGACACGATCGCCCCTGCGTCGTTCCGTCGCCATCGTGTAGTCCCGCTCCCGATCCGGCCCCGCCATGGATGAGGTGCGGCCTCGGCAACCTTAGGGGACCTGAGGCTAATAACCCGTAAACTACGGTACTGGGGGAGGGACGTTGGCCGTGTACCAGATGCGGAAGCTGGTCAGCGCAGGGTGGGCCAGCGACCGCTCGAGATAGGTCCAGATCCGCGGCTGGTGCTTGAGATATTGCGGCTTGCCATCGCGGCGGTTGAGCCGCGCGAAGGTGCCGAGCAGGCGGGTGTTGCGCTGCGCCGACATGATCGCATAGAGCTCGGCAAAGGCGGCCGGATCGAAGTTTTCGTCGGTCGCGCGCCGCGCCTTGATGTAGCGGGTCAGCAGCGACAGTTCGAGCTGTTCGGGCACGTCGATCCGCGCATCCTGCAGCAGCGACACCACGTCATAGGACGCCGGGCCGAGCAGCGCGTCTTGGAAGTCGATGATTCCGACCCGCAGGATGCCGGTGCGCTCGGCAAGCCAGATGATATTCGGCGAATGGAAGTCGCGGATCACCCAGGTCTGCGGCGCCGCGGCGGGCTTTTCCAGCAGCCCCCGCCACATCCCGAGAAAATCGGCGCGCAGCTCCTCGCTCGGCTGCACACCGCGGTCGGGCAGGTACCATTCCAGCATCAGCCCGATCTCGATCAGCCAGGCGTCGATATCGAACACGGGAATGTCGTAGCTTTCGTCTGATGTCAGCGGCAGCGTGTCGGGCAGCACCTCGCGGTGCAGCGCCGCCAGCATGTCGACGGCGGCCTCGTAGCGCTCGGTGATCGGCTGTGGCGGGTCGCCCTCGATCACGCCTTCGGCGCCGAGATCCTCGGTGATGAGGAAGCCGGATTCGAGGTCAGTATGCCGGATCGCGGGCGCGGAGAAACCATGCTTGCGCAGGCCGTTTCCGATCGCGACGAACGGCCGGACGTCTTCCGCAAGATGCACCGCCGCGCTATACGGCCTGCCGTTGTAGATCGCCGGGCCGTCAGGGCGGCGCGGCGAGTTCATCAGGATCACAGTGCCGTCATCGGCGCGCAGCCGCGCATAGGAGCGCGTCGAGGCATCGCCCGGCATGCGTTCGCGCCGGGCATTGAGGAAGCCCGCGCGGTCGAGGAACTGGCGCAGCTCGTTGAGCCGCGCGACCTTGGCCGCGCCCGTGCCATGGCCGGTGATCTCGGCCGCGCGTGCCGCCGATCCGAGCGCCGGGCGGTGCGTGAATGCAATGTCGATGCGGTCAGCGGGCATCGCGCCGGGCGCGCGCTCCGGCCACTCGATCAGCGCCACGGTGTCGTCGGGCAGCGGCGCCAGCCCGATCTCCTCGAGCTCGCTCGCGTCGCTAATGCGGTAGAGGTCTGCATGGACCAGCGGGAACGACGGCAGCTCGTAGTTCTGTGCCAGCGTGAAGGTCGGGCTCGGGACTTCCAGCGTGTCGTCGGTGGCGAGGTAGCGGATCAGCGCGCGGGCGGCCGCGGTCTTGCCGGCGCCGAGGTCGCCCGACAGCGTGACGACGTCGCCGGCGCCGATCAGGAGCGCGAGATCGGCCATCAGCTCCGCTGTCGCGGTTTCGTTCGCGAGCGCCACCGAGAATGTCGAGGTCGCCGTCATTCTGCGGCGTTGCGATGGGCGGTCTGGTCGATCGGGAAGTCGCAGGTCACGGTCGTGCCTCGACCGACGGTCGAATCGACCCGCACCCGTCCACCATGCAGTTCAACGAAGGAGCGGACTAGCGACAGGCCGAGCCCGGCGCCGCGATGCCGCGAGCCGTGGGAATGGCTCTCGAACCAGTTGAACACCTTGTCGCGCATCTCGGCAGGAATGCCGGGACCGGCATCGGTCACCGCAAACACCACGCTGTGCTCGGTGCGGTGCGCGGTGATCGCGACGGTGGCGTCATGCGGCGAGAAGCCGACCGCGTTGGCGAGCAGATTGTAGAGCACCTGCACCACGCGCCGCTCGTCGCCGACGAAAGCGCCGATATCGGGCGCGATATCGACCTTTAGCGTGATGCGGTCGGTCGCCAGCCGGTCCTGGATGCCTTCGGCGGCGGCCTCGATCGCCTGGCCGATATTGACCGGACCAAGCTCGAGCTTCATCGCGCCGGCGTCGATGGTCGCGAGATCGAGAATGTTGTTGGTCAGCGCCAGCAGCGCGTTGGTCGATTTGGTGACGTAGTCGAGATATTCGGCCTGTTTCGCCGTCAGCGGCCCGGTCGAGGGATCGCTGAGGAAATGTGCAAAGCCGATGATGGTGGTGAGCGGGGCGCGCAGCTCGTAGGAGACGTGGTGGACGAAATCCACCTTCATCTGGTCGGCGGTTTCCAGCGCCTCGTTGCGCTCGCGCAGCGCGCGCTCGACATTCTCGGTGTCGGTGATGTCCTGGAAGGCGAGCAAGGTCTTGCCGTCGGGCAGCGGGATGGTCATGCAATTCAGCACGCTGCCATCCCTGCGCTCCAGCTTCAGCGCGACCTGGGCGCGGTTCTCGATCGCGGTGATCTGCTCGCGCAGCGTCCGCCAGGTCAGCGCATCGTCGAACAGCGGCCTGCACAGCGCTTCCACCGCCTCGATATGCGGCTCGCCCTGCAGCGCATCGGCCGGCAGCTTCCACATCTTGGCGAAGGGCGGGTTGAACAGCTCGGCGCGGCCGTTGCTGCCGAACACCGCGACCGCTTCGCCGAGATTGTCGAGGGTTTCGCGCTGCACCCGCGTCAAGCGGTCATAGCGGCGCGCGAGGTCGAGGCTCTCGGTGACGTTGTCGAACAGATAGGTGACGCCGCCCTCGAGGTTCGGCGTGGTGACGACGCTGATGGCGCGGCCGTCGGGCAGGAACCAGGTGTAGGTCTCGGATTCGACCGCGCGGTAGGCCTCGTGCAGCTTCGCCTTCCAGGCGCGGAAATCCGGCTGCTCCGGCAGCTTGCGGTTGGCGCGCAGCCGATCGAGCACGCTGGAATCGTCGGGATTGCTGTCGAGGAAAGCCTGGTCGAGGCCCCACAGCCGGCGGTAGGACTCGTTGTAGAAGGTCAGCCGCCGGTCGGAATCGAACACCGCGACGCCCGAGGACAATTGGTCGAGGGTACGCCGGTGTGCTTCGACCATGCGCGCGATCGCCGCGCGCAGCGCCGCGGCCTCGCTGGCGTCGATCGCGATCCCGGCGCTGCCGCCGGAGAGCTTGAGCGCCTGCACGTCGTAGATCCGCCGCTCGCCGCTGACCACGATCGGCAGCCGTGCGGCATAATTGGCGTTGTCGTTCAGCGCGCGGGTCAGTTCGGTGCGCTGGTCGCTTTCGAGCAGCTCGAGATTGCGCTGCAGCGCATCGGACACGCTCTTGCCCTCGGTGGCACGGACGTAGGCTGCGTTGGCGTAGCGCAGATTGCCCTCGAGGCTCTTGGCCCAGATCGGCCACGGCGCGGCGGCGGCGAAATCGCGCAGCAGCTCGGTCTCCTCCTGCAGCGTCTTGTAGCGCAGGTTGGATTCGGCGAGGTCGCGACGCAGGCCGCCGAGCTCGCGGATCCGCACAATGGCCTGGCCGCCGATCGCGCGGCCCATCGCCTCGATGGCGCGGCCGGCTGATGTCGAGAGGTTGAGCAGGAACGCCTCGCCCTTTTCGCGCAGCGCATCGACTGCGTGATCCATCTGCAGCGCCGGCTCGGGCGGCAACCAGGTTCCGAAGGCGAGGACGCGCTGCGGCGAGCCTTCCTGCGACATCACCAGCGAGGTATCGCCCGAGATCTGCGGCCGGTTGTCGCCGGCGGCCCACGAGATCAGGACCTGCGGCTCGACGAAAAGCAGCGCGCGCAGCCGGTCCGACTGCGCTTGCAGGTCCGAAATCTCGGACTGCAACTGCTCCTCGTTCCTCGTCGCGCGCACGCGGGTGCGCATCAAAAGGATCGCGGCGACGGCGGAGAAGCCGACCAGCGCAAACGACGTCGCGAGGACCGCGACCTCCTGATGATTGAAGCCGAAATGATCCGACATCGCCTGGGCCACCAGGCTCTCGGCGGCAAACGACGTGCGGGCCGGCAGCAGTGCGGTGATGGCGAGCCCAAGCATGCCGTCGCGCGCCAGTGAGGTGCATGACAGCAGGGTTCGACGCATTGCCGCGACTACGCCCGACATATGTTGCCCCAGAACGCACAAACCCCAGGCATGATCCGGAAAAGAGGAGACCGGTGTTCCCTCACGGCAAACGCATAACGTTCGTCCGGGGATCATGCCCAAGCAGGACCCAGATAGCCCGACGAAGACCCCCCGTCGTGCTCGAATCAAACCAGAATAGTCCTAACGGGACTCGGCGAGTAAGAGTCCAGACCGTGAACGCAGAATCCGCTGTGAAAAAATGCACGCGGGCGGCGTGGATTTTACGCGAATTGACTCCGTATTCGTGCGGTGGCTCGTGCGAGCAGCGTGATCTTTCGGAGTAGTCCGCACACTTCTCCGGTTTTCTAGCGTCCGGTCGAGCCGAAGCCGCCGCTGCCGCGTTCGGTTGACGACAGCACGTCGACCGGAACCAGTTCGGCCCGGGTGACCGGCGCGATCACCAGCTGCGCGATGCGCTCGCCGCGCCGGATCGAAAACGGCTCGTGGCCGTGATTGATCAGGAGCACGTTGATCTCGCCGCGATAGTCGGCGTCGATCGTGCCGGGCGAGTTCAGCACGGTGACGCCGTACTTCGCGGCCAGGCCGGAGCGCGGCCGCACCTGCGCCTCATAGCCCGGCGGCAGCGCGATCGTCAGCCCGGTCGGAACCATCTCGTAGCGTCCCGGCAGCAGAATCAGCGGCGCCGATCGCGGCACCGCGGCCAGCAGGTCGAGCCCGGCGGCCTCGTTGGTCTGATAGATCGGCAGCAGAAGATCTGCGCCGTGCGGCAATTGGTGGACTTCAACCTTGATGGTGGCGCTCACGATGCGGTTCCTACGGCTCTTGCGATGCGCGACACCAGCGCGGTCGCGACTTCCTCCTTGGTCATAACAGGCCAGGAGTCGACGGTGACGTCCTTGCCCTCGCGCGAGAGCAAATGAACGGTGTTGCGGTCGCCGCCCATCACGCCGGTCGCCGGCGAGACGTCATTGGCGACGATCCAGTCGCAGCCCTTGCGCGCGAACTTCGCCTTGGCGTTCTCGATCAGATGTTCGGTCTCGGCGGCAAAGCCGATCACCAGCGGCGGCCGCTTTTCCTTCAGCTTGGAGATTGTCGCGAGGATGTCGGGGTTCTCGACCAGCTGCAGCGGCGGCATCCCGGCCGAGGTCTTTTTCAGTTTCTGGCTGCCTTCGTTGGCGACCCGCCAGTCGGCGACCGCGGCGGCGAAGATCGCGACATCGACCGGCAGCGCGGCCTCGACCCGGTGCAGCATGTCGCGCGCGGACTCCACGCGCATGACCGAGATGCCGGAGGGATCGTCGAGATCGACCGGGCCGGTCACCAGCACGACCTCGGCGCCGGCGGCGCGGGCGGCGGCGGCAATGGCAAAACCCTGCTTGCCGGACGAGCGGTTGGCGATGTAGCGGACCGGATCAATCGCCTCATGGGTCGGGCCGGCCGTGATCAGCACGCGCTTGCCGGCGAGCGGGCGCGGCTGCGGCGGCCGCAGCATGCGGTCGGCAGCGGCGGCGATCTCGGTCGGCTCGGCCATCCGCCCGACGCCGGCCTCGCCGGCCTCCGCCATCTCTCCCGCATTGGGGCCGACGGTGTGGACGCCGTCGCGGCGGAGCTGCAGCACGTTGCGGCGGGTGGCCGGGTTGTTCCACATCAGCGGGTTCATCGCCGGCGCCAGCAGGATCGGCCGGTTGGCCGCGAGAAGCGTGGCGGTGGCGAGATCGTCGGCATGGCCTTGCGCCATCTTGGCCATCAGATCCGCGGTCGCCGGCGCCACCACGATCAGATCGCAGTCCCGCGCCAGACGGATATGGCCGGCGTCGAACTCGCTCTCGGCGTCGAACAGGTCGGTGTAGACGCGCTCATGCGACAGCGCGCTGGCGGCGAGCGACGTGACGAATTGCTGGGCCGCCTTGGTCAGCACGCAGCGGACCTGGATGTGCCGCTCCTTGAGCCGCCGGATCAGATCCAGCGCCTTGTAGGCGGCAATCCCGCCGCCGATGATCAGGGTGACACGGGGCTCGCCGACTGCGCTGGTGGCGCGTGGAATAGGGGCTGTGACTGTCGTGGAACCCGCGCCAGGCGTCTGTACGGGCTCCGTGCCGCCTTCCGCGAGCTCGCGGAGGATGACCCGGATTTCCTCCTCGACCGAGCGGCCGTTTTTGGCGGAGCGCAGCCGCAGATAGGCCTTCAGGGTGTCGTCGAGTTTGCGGATGGTCAGGCTGGCCATGGCATGCCCTCAGGCATGATCCGGAAAAGTGTGAAGCGATTTTCCGAAGAGATCATGCTCAAACAATGATAGCGATGCTATCACACGATGCATGCATTGCAATCAATGCCCGCGGATGGCGAAGAAGATTCCGATCAAGGCGACGGCAATGACCCAAAGGCTGACGGTCTGCAGCCGCGCCTTGCGGGCCTCAGCGCGGGCCATTTCGTCGATGGTATCAGACGAGAGCATGTGGCCCTCCCGCGTCATGGTCTCGAGCTGCTCAAGCACGGTCATGGCGCGGTTGGCGATTGTCGGCAGGTTGGCGACGATGCGGCCGAGCTCGCCCGCGCCCGATATCGCCCCCTGGATCCGTCCGGCCGGGCCGAGATTGTGCGTGATCCATTCGCGCACGACGGGATCGGCGACCTTCCAGATGTCGAGCTTCGGGTCGAAACCACGCGCCACGCCCTCGACCACCACCATGGTCTTCTGCAGCAGGATCAGCTCGGGCCGCGTCTGCATGTCGAACAGGCCGGTGACCTCGAGCAGAAGCGTCAGCAGCTTCGCCATCGAGATTTCCTCGGCGGTGCGATTGTGGATCGGCTCGCCGATGGCGCGGATGGCTTGCGCGAAATTCTCCACCGAATGGTGGCTCGGCACATAGCCGGCCTCGAAATGCACCTCGGCGACGCGGCGATAGTCGCGGGTGATGAAACCGAGCAGGATTTCGGCAAGGAAGCGCCGCTCCTTCAGCCCGAGCCGCCCCATGATGCCGAAATCGACCGCGACCAGCCGGCCGGCCTCGTCGAGGAACAGATTGCCCGGATGCATGTCGGCATGGAAGAAGCCGTCGCGCAGCGCGTGACGCAGAAAGCTCTGGATCACCTTGCGGCCGAGATCCGGCAGATCGACCTCGGCCTGCTTCAGCCGGGCGTGATCGTTCAGCGCGATGCCGTCGATCCACTCCATTGTCAGCACGCTGTGCGCGGTGCGATCCCAATCCACCGAGGGCACGCGGAAATCCGGATCGTCGCGCGTGTTCTCGGCCATCTCGGATAGTGCGGCCGCCTCGAGCCGCAGATCCATCTCCATCGCGACCGAGCGCGACATCGTGTTGATGACCTCGATCAGCCGCAAGCGCCGCGCCTCGGCGGAATGCGCCTCGGCCTTGTGCGCGACAAAGAAGAAGTCGCTGAGGTCGCGGCGGAAGCGCGCGGCGACATTGGGCCGGAGCACCTTGACCGCCACCTGGTGGCGCACGCCATCGCGCTCGACCTCGGCGCGATGCACCTGCGCGATCGAGGCGGCGGCAACCGCCGGACCGAGCTGGACAAAGGCCTGCGACAGCGGCCGTTCCAGCGATTGGGTAAGCACCGCCTCGGCCTCTTCCTGCGCGAAGGGCGGCAGCCGGTCCTGCAGGCTTTCGAGATCGCGCGCCATCGCGACGCCGACCACGTCGGGACGGGTGGCGAGGAATTGCCCGAGCTTGAGATAGGCGGGGCCGAGCCGCGTCAGTGCGCGCGACAGCCGCGGACCGGATTTGGCGCCGGAACGCTCGATCAGCCGCGCCAGCTTCAGCGCGAGCTGCCCGGGCGGCGGCACCAGCGACGGATCGACGACGCCGAACACGCCCTCGCGCGCAAACACGAAACCGGCGCGGGCAAGGCGCGCAATGTGGGTCAGTGCAGAGATCACAAACGCCAGCCCGAATGCAACGCCACGATGCCGCCGGAGAGGCTCTGCCACTTCACGCGGGCAAAGCCGGCGGCGCCGATCATTTCGGCGAACGCGTTCGGCCGCGGGAATTTGCGGATCGACTCGACGAGATATTGATAGGACTCGGCGTCACCGGTGACGGCGCGGCCAAGCGGTGGGATCACCTTGAAGGAGAACAGATCGTAGATCTTGTCGAGGCCGGGCACGTCGACGGTGGAGAATTCCAGGCACAGGAAGCGGCTGCCGGGCTTGAGCACCCGATAGGCCTCGCGCAGCGCGAGGTCGATCTGCGGCACGTTGCGGATGCCGAACGCGATGGTGTAGGCGTCGAACGCGCGGTCGGCGAAGCCCAGCGTCTCGGCATTGCCCTCGACGAACGACACGCGGTCGTCGAGATGCTGCTTGACGGCGCGCTCGCGGCCGACGGCCAGCATGTCGGTATTGATGTCGCAGACCGTGGCATGGAAGCCAGAGCCCGCGGTCTTGGCGGCGCGGAACGCGATGTCGCCGGTGCCGCCGGCGACGTCGAGCAGCGCGAACGGCCGGTCGCCCTTTGGCGGATCGAGCGCCGTGATCATGACGTCCTTCCAGGCCCGGTGCAGGCCCGCCGACATCAGGTCGTTCATCAGGTCGTAGCGCGATGCCACGCTGTGAAACACGTCGTTCACCAGCGTCTGCTTCTCGCCCAGGGGTACATCCCTGAAGCCAAAATGCGTGGTTTGATCCGGCCGATCCATCAACTCATACTCTTACCATTTTGGGTCGCGTTTTCTTCACGCGAACCGATACCCATCCCGCATCAAGTGCGGGACAGGCTTCGCTCGAAAACGCTCCAGCCGGACCATAGCGCGGCGGCCGCAATGGCGCTATCACGTCACTTCCAAAAGGTGAATGCCTGCCATGCCGGAATTACCCGAAGTCGAGACCGTCCGCCGCGGCCTGCAACCGGCCATGGAGGGGTCCCGGATCCTCAAAGCCGAGGCCCGCCGCAAGGATTTGCGGTTTCCGTTTCAAAAAGACTTTATCGCCCGCCTCGAAGGCCAGACCGTCACCGGGCTCGGCCGCCGTGCCAAATATTTGATGGCAGACCTGACGTCAGGCGACGTGCTGCTGATGCATCTGGGCATGTCGGGCTCGTTCCGCGTCTTGAAGGAAGAGGGCACTGCGACGCCGGGGCAATTCCACCATCCGCGCAGCGAGGATCGCGCGCACGATCACGTCGTGTTCCACATGTCGTCGGGCGCAGCCGTCGTCTTCAACGATCCGCGGCGCTTCGGTTACATGAAGATCATCGCCCGCAACGCGATCGAGGATGAACCGCTGCTGAAGGGGCTCGGGCCCGAGCCGCTCGGCAATGAATTCGACGCGGCGATGCTGGCGCGCTCCTGCCACAACAAGAAGACCAGCCTGAAGGCGGCGCTGCTCGATCAGCGCGTGGTGGCGGGACTTGGCAACATCTATGTCTGCGAGGCGCTGTTTCGCTCGCATCTGTCGCCGCGGCGATTGGCCGCGACGCTTGCAACGAAGAAGGCCGAGCCCACCGACCACGCCACGCGGCTGGTCGGCGCGATCCATTCGGTGCTCAACCAGGCGATCAAGGCCGGCGGCTCCTCAATCAGCGACCATCGCTTGACCAACGGCGATCTCGGTTATTTCCAGCATTCCTTCCAGGTCTACGACCGCGAAGGCGAGACATGCCGCACCTCGGGCTGCGAGGGCATCGTCAAGCGTTTCACCCAGAACGGCCGTTCGACGTTCTGGTGCCCGAAGTGTCAAAAATAACAACAATGGGAGTGCGGATCATGGGCAGCAACTGGCGCGATCGCGCCGCGACGAGTTTTCAATGTCAGAAGCAGCCGGCCACCGGCAGCCGCGGCATGGTGGTGAGCAACCATCCGCTGGCATCGAGCGCGGGGGCCGAGATGCTCGCGGCCGGCGGCAATGCGATCGATGCGGCGATTGCCACACTGTTCACGCTGACCGTGGTCGAGCCGATGATGGTCGGCATCATCGGCGGCGGCATGGCGCATATTCGTCTCGCCGACGGCAGCCATCGCTTCATCGACGGCCAGAGCACGGTGCCGCAGGCGGTGCAGCCGGACACCTACACCTCGAAGCCCGGTTCGGCGCATGACGTGTTCGACACCGTCGGCAACGAGAATTTGAACGGGCCGAAGGCGGTGGCGGTGCCGGGCTCGCTGAAGGCGTGGTGCGAAACGCTGCGCCGCTTCGGCACCATGAGCCTGGCCGACGTGATGCAGCCCGCGATCAAGCATGCCGAACGCGGCTATGAGGCGACGCCTTATTTGCACGAATGCATCACCGATGGCGCCGCGGAGATGCTGAAGGACAAGCCGATAGCGGCGATCTATCTGCCGGGCGGCACGCCGTTGAAGCCGGGCGAGCGCGTGGTGCAGGCGGAGTATGCCGAGACGCTGAAATACATCGCTGTTCATGGCGACAACGCGCTCTACCAGGGACCACTCGGCGACATCCTGGTCGACTACATGAAGAAGCACGGCGGCTTCGTCGCGCAGGAGGATCTCGCGGCGTATAAAACCGTCGAGCGGCAGCCGATCCGCTGCGATTACCGCGGCTGGGAAATCCTCGGTCCGCCGCCGCCCGCGGCGTCCGGCGTGCACATCACGCAGATGCTCAATATCCTTGAAGGCTACGACATCGCAGGCCTTGGTTTCGGCACGACCGAGACCATCCACTATCTCGCCGAGGTGCTGAAGATCGCCTTTGCCGATCGCGCGGCCGCCAGCGGCGATCCCGCCTATATCAACGTCCCGGTGGAGCGGCTGACCTCGAAGGCCTATGCCGGGGAGCGCCGCCGCGCGATCGATCCCGACTGCGCGCAGGCATGGAGCGCCGGCGTCACGCAGCTCGAAAGCGCACACACCACGCACATGACCGCGGCCGATGCGATGGGCAATGTGGTCGCGACCACCCAGACCATCAACAATCTGTTCGGCGCCAAGATCCTGATCCCGGGTCTCGGCACCGTGCCGAACAACTATATGAACCTGTTCGATCCGCGGCCGGGGCACGCGCTGTCGCTCGCCGCAGGCAAGCGCGTCACCACCTCGATGTCGCCGATGATGGTGCTACGCGACCGCAAGCTCGCTTACGCACTCGGCCTGCCCGGCGGCAAGCGCATCTTCCCGAGCGCGATGCAGGCGCTGATCAACCTGATCGACCACGGCATGAGCCTGCAGGAAGCGGTCGAGGCGCCGCGGGTCTGGACCGAAGGCAATACGCTGGAGGTCGAGCGAGCGGTGCCGGAGACCGTCCGCGCCGCGCTGTCAGCGAAAGGCCACAGGGTGCAGGTGGTGCCGACGGTGGCCGGCGGCATGAACGCGATCCAGTTCCACGCTGATGGCACGATGTCGGGTGCGGCCTGCTGGCGCGCCGATGGCACCCCGGTCGGCATTGCCGGCGGCCTCGCCCGCCCAGGGGTGCGGTTTGCGTTGGAGTAAGAGCGACTACGCTGTTTGACAGGTTGAACCGAGAACCATCCTTATCGTCGTCCTGGCGAAAGCCAGGACCCATTACCCCAAATCTCATTGTTGTGCGCCGGGGCCGCGATCCAATTTCATCGCCGAATGCGGTGGTTATGGGTCCTGGCTTTCGCCAGGACGACATGTGGGAAGAGCCGTGGATGTCATGCTCCGTGCATGCGGGCGATGACAGCCCACTATTTCCTGACGCAGATCACGCGGACGACGGCGGCCTTGGCGTCCGCCGATTCGCCCGACGCGTTGACGCCGTGCGACTTCAGGAAACTACGCACCGTGTCGGCCGGCACCAGTGCTGCCTGCGCCGGCGCCGCGTTTGCGGGGCCCGCGACGATGACGGGCTTCAGCACCGCGATGCCGGCAAACTTGCCGCCGCTGTCGAGCGCTGCCGCGCCGGAGAACCCGAGCGCGGGCGGCGGTGACAGCGCGGCATCGCCGCCGCCGAGTTGCGCGACGGAGGCCTTCACGCTGCTCGCGGCCGCGCCGCCGCCCTGGCTCTGCGGATCGGCGATGCCGGTGATGTCGAGCGCGGTCTGCGTCGCCGGGCCTGCGATGTTGAGCGGCTTCAGCCCGCGCGCGCCATAGAGGCGCAGCAATGCGAGATCATGATCCTTGTCCTCGGCGACCCGATCGGCATTGCCGAAACCCGGGATCGTCAGCGCGATGCAGTCGTCGGTCGCCACGCGGTCGGTGACAACAGCGCCGTCGTCGCTGACCACGACGCCGGTGCCATACTCCACGGTCTTGCGCGGCGGCGGGCCGGCCTGCACGCCCGACGGAAATGCGTTGAAGGCGCTCGACATTGCGATCACCACCGGCTCGACGGTGGCTTGCGTCGCCTGGTCATAGAGAATGGTGAGGATG
The DNA here is from genome assembly GCF_000426785.1 of Bradyrhizobium sp. th-b2. Taxonomy (NCBI): domain Bacteria; kingdom Pseudomonadati; phylum Pseudomonadota; class Alphaproteobacteria; order Hyphomicrobiales; family Nitrobacteraceae; genus Bradyrhizobium; species Bradyrhizobium sp. th-b2. The sequence goes on along the minus strand of NZ_AUGA01000027.1, from coordinate 57,036 downwards.
CGGACCTCGTCGCCCTTGAAGGTGCCGCGCAGATAGAACTTCTTCAGCCCCTGCATGCCCGACAGCACGAAGAAATCCGGCTTCACCACGGTGTAGTCGATGGTACGGCCGGCCGGCTCCTTCTTTTCCAGTTCGGCAAGCTTGGCGGTGGCCGGGCTTGCTTCCTTGCGCCGCGTCAGCAGCACCTGGACGGTGCCGGTCGGCGAGGTCCATTTGGCGCCGGAGGCGTCGCTGGTGAGCTGCGGCACCAGCTTGGTCGGAATGCCGAGCCGGGCGCCGGTGGCAGGCTCGGTGACGATCTTCCAGCCGACGCCCTCCTGCTTCCGCCGCGCGGTGTTGGCGAGCGCGCCGCGCTCCTGCGGGTTCAGCACGCCGGTCGGCTTGCCGCCGCTTTTCTTCTGGAATTCCTTGATCGCATTGACCATGCGCTCGCTGACGTCGCCTGATATCGCGCCGTTATATTCGCCGACCCAGGCGAGGTCCGATTGCAGCGCCAGCCGCTCCGCCTGCGCCATCGCGTTGGCGGTATCCTCCGGCTTCTGCAACGCAGGGCGTATCGGCACGGTTGTCACGGTCTTCGGCTTGGCGCCTGCGGTTGACGGCGGTGTCAACTGGGCCTGCGCGGCACCCACGCCTGCGAGCATCACGCCTGCGACCATCAATGTTGCCGAAAGCACCGATCTCATGACAAATCCGCCGGGAATGACCGAAACCATTGACGTCCACGCAATTAAGCACATCTGCTTGGTCGGCAACAACCGCGCTCCGGTTCAGGGTGCAGCGCGCAGGAAGTCATCATGCTGAGTGCCGACGAACTCGAACGCTATGCCCGCCACATCGTGCTCCGCGAGGTGGGCGGCCCCGGCCAGAATGCGCTAAAGCAGGCGTCCGTGCTGGTGATCGGCGCCGGCGGTCTCGGCGCGCCGGTGCTGATGTATCTGGCGGCTGCCGGCATCGGCCGGCTCGGCGTGATCGACGACGATATTGTCTCGCTCTCCAATTTGCAGCGCCAGATCATCCATGCGACGCCTGACATCGGCAAGCGCAAGGTCGACAGCGCGGCGGCGCAGATCCACGCGCTCAATCCGCATGTGACGTTCGAGGCCCATCCGGTGCGGCTTACCGCCGACAATGCGATGGCGCTGATCGGAAATTACGATCTCGTGCTCGACGGCTCCGACAATTTCGAGACCCGTTATCTCGTCGCCGACGCCTGCTTCCTCGCGAAGCGGCCGCTGATCACGGCGGCGCTAGGGCAGTTCGACGGTTCGCTGACCACGATCCGCGCGCACGAGAAGAATGCGCAAGGCGTGTTCAACCCGACCTATCGCTGCCTGTTTCCGGAGCCGCCGCCGCCGGGCACGGTGCCGGCCTGCGCCGAGGCCGGCGTGATGGGCGCGCTCGCCGGCGTGATGGGATCGATGATGGCGCTGGAGGCGATCCGCGAGATCGTCGGCTTCGGCGAGGGCCTGGTCGGCCGCCTCCTGATGGTGGATGCGCGTGCGATGCGGTTCGAAACCTTGCGCTATGTGCGCGATCCGCAGAACCCGCTCAACGGTGATGCGCCTGGCATCACCGATCTGAGCGGGCATCGCTGATCTAGAGCGTGATGCGATTGGGTTGAATCGGCTTACCGCGATTTCGGTCCACCTCTCCCCCTTCGGGGAGAGGTCGGATTGCGCTCGGCGATGCGAAGCATCGTCCGGTACAATCCGGGTGAGGGCACTTGCTCTCTCGATAGACCGCAACCCCTCACCCGATTTGCTGCGCAAATCGACCTCTCCCAAGGGAGAGGTGAACCTTCGATGCCGCCCCAGCTCAACCTAATCTCATCATGCTTCAGGACGCTGCTGCGGGCTTCTCGCTGTCCATGTGCCGGAGGTGCTCCTCCGGATAGCGTCCGCCGGCGGCAGCGCCGGGCGGAAATGCGTCGGCCAATGCGGCAAGATGCGCCGCGGTCAGCGTCACATCGAGCGCGCCGAGCGCTTCGCTCAACCGTTCGCGCCGCCGTGCGCCGACCAGCGGCACGATGTCGTTACCCTGCGCCGCGACCCAGGCAATCGCGACCTGCGCCGGAGAAGCGCCGATCTCGGCCGCAATGACACGTAGCCGGTCCGCGAGCGCGAGGTTGGCGTCGATGTTGCCGGCCTGGAAGCGCGGGCTCAGCAAACGGAAATCCTTCGCGGCCGTACGCTCCTTCGACCAGTGCCCGCTGATCAGCCCGCGCGCCAGCACGCCGTAGGCTGATATGCCGATGCCGAGCTCGCGGCAGGTGTTCAGGATGTCGCTCTCGATGCCGCGCGACACCAGCGAGTATTCGATCTGCAGATCGGCGACCGGATGCACCTTGTGGGCGCGGCGGATGGTGTCGGAGCCAACCTCTGATAGCCCGATATGTTTGATCCAGCCGGCCTTGATCATGTCGGCCATCGCGCCGATCGTGTCCTCGATCGGCACGTTGGGATCGAGCCGCGCCGGACGGTAGATGTCGATATGATCGATGCCGAGCCGCTGCAGCGAATAGGCGGCGAAATTCTTCACCGCGGCGGGACGGCTGTCATAGCCGAGAAAGCCGTAGTTGCGATCGCGCAGCGCGCCGAACTTGACGCTGATCTGCAGATTGTCACGGCTGCCGCTCTTCAGGGCCTCGCCAATCAGCATCTCGTTATGGCCCATGCCGTAGAAGTCGCCGGTGTCGAGCAGCGTGATGCCGGCTTCGAGCGCGGCATGGATGGTCGCGATGCTCTCGCTGCGATCGGTGGGGCCGTAGAAGTCGGACATGCCCATGCAGCCGAGGCCGATCGGCGAGACGGCGGGGCCGGTAGAACCGAGTTTGCGTGTGTCCATGGTGGAACTCCCTAGACAGCGCGGCGGGTGATCCGCCGCCAATACCGCGGCTGATATGGGCCGGCTCGAGTCCGCCGATAAGCTGGACAATCCCGAATGGCTTGTTCACTATATCGAACAATGCAGGATTTCGACCTCCGCGACCTCGACGCCTTCGTGGCGGTGGCGCGCACGCGCAATTTCCGGCGCGCCGCGCTGGAGCAGCGCGTCTCGGTTTCCAGCATCAGCCAGCGCCTGCGCGACATGGAGGAGCGGCTCGGCGTCCGCCTGATGAACCGCACCACGCGGAGCGTCTCGCTGACCGAGGCCGGCGAGTTGCTGCTTGCCCGTGTCGCGCCGGCGATCGCCGATGTCGGCGACGCCATCACAGAGGTGCGCGGCCTGCGCGCCGAGCCGTCGGGGCGGCTCCGCATCAACGCGCCGCCGCCCGCGGTCGATCTGGTGCTGGCGCCGATGATTGCGCCGTTCCTCGCCAAACATCCGCAAATCGATCTCGATATCGTCGCCGAGAGTGCGTTCGTCGACATCGTCGCGCAGGGCTTCGATGCCGGCGTGCGCTATGGCGAGCATCTGGCGCAGGACATGGTGGCGGTCCCGCTCGGTGCGCAACAGCGCTACGCGGTCGTGGCCTCCAGCGACTATGTCGCGAAACATGGCCGGCCGACGCATCCGAAAGATCTGCTGAAGCACGCCTGCATCCGCACCCGCTTCGGCAGCGGCGCGATCTTTGACTGGGAGTTCGAGAAGAACGGCCGGGTGGTGAAGGTCTCGCCGCCGGCCAGGCTGATCGCGACCTATCTCGGCCTCGCGCTGCGCGCAGTCCATGACGGCGCCGGTTACTGGGCGACGTTCGAGGGTTATGTCCACTACGGCGTCAAATCAGGCGCGCTGGTCAGCGTGCTCGACGACTGGTGTCCGCCATTTGACGGACCGTTCCTCTACTATCCCAGCCGGCGCCAGCCGCCGCCCGCGCTCGCCGCGTTCGTGTCGTTCGTCGCCGACTGGCGCAAGCAGGCGCGGCGGAAGAAATAGGACGGGCCGTCACCACATCGTCGTCCCGGCCTAGTGCGCAATTGCGCACGGGAGCCGGGACCCATACTCCGCAGCGGAAGTTGGGAGCGGGACTCGTCGTTCCAGCACTGTGAAACAATGACTATCGGTGGTTATGGGTCCCGGCCTGCGCCGGGACGACAGCGAGCGTTGGTTTCAAGTTGCCTGGTCGAGCGCTGGCTGCACCGGCTACTTTGCATGGGGTTGTTTTCGATATTTTGGCAGCTCGCGCCTCATCCGGGCTACGGATTCTCTCTTCTCCTTCCCCCTGAAAGGGGGAAGGTCGGGATCCGGGTCCGGCCACAGGCGACGCTGCAAGTGGAGGGGGCAGATCCCCACCCGCTTTGCCCTGACGAGCAAAGCGACCTCCCCTTTTCAAGGGGAGGTTGGAGCTGCGTGGCTTGGATGGAGCGCGGCGTAGTCCCGGCTACGAAATCACAGCATGCTCGGCAGCACGCGATCCGGCGGCTTGTGGGCGTCGAGGAAGGTTCGGATGTTGATGATCACCTTCTCGCCCATCTCGACGCGCCCTTCGATCGTGGCCGAGCCCATGTGCGGCAGCAGCGTCACCTTGCCGGCCCTGGCAAGCCGCACCAGCTTCGGGTTCACCGCGGGCTCGTGCTCATAGACGTCGAGGCCCGCGCCGCCGACATCGCCGGCTTCGATCAGCTTGATCAGCGTGTCCTCGTCGATCACCTCGCCGCGCGCGGTGTTGACGATGTAGGCCTCTTTCCGGATCAGCTTGAGCCGCCGCGCCGAGAGCAGATGGAAGGTGGCCGGCGTGTGCGGGCAGTTCACCGAGATGATGTCCATCCGGGCCAGCATCTGGTCGAGGCTTTCCCAATAGGTTGCCCCGAGCTCTTCGGCGATCATAGGCGCCACCGGGCGGCGGTTGTGATAGTGGATCTGCAGGCCGAAGGCCCGGGCACGGCGCGCCACCGCCTGGCCGATGCGGCCCATGCCGATGATGCCGAGCCTCTTGCCCCCGATGCGGTGGCCGAGCATCCAGGTCGGCGACCAGCCCGCCCAATGCTGCTTGCCTTCGGTCAGGATCGAGGCGCCCTCGATCAGGCGCCGCGGCACCGCAAGGATCAGCGCCATGGTCATGTCGGCGGTGTCCTCGGTCAGCACCTTCGGGGTGTTGGTCACCGTGATACCGCGCGCATGCGCCGCCGTGACGTCGATATTGTCGACGCCGTTGCCGAAATTGGCGATCAGCTTCAGCTTGCAGTCAGGCTGATTGATCACGTCCTCGCGGATCATGTCGGTCACGGTCGGCACCAGCACGTCGGCGGTCCTTGCCGCCTCGGCGATCTGTTCCGGCGCCATCGGCGTGTCGTCGAGATTCAATCTGGCGTCGAACAGCTCGCGCATCCGGGTCTCGATCGAGTCCGGCAGCTTGCGGGTGACGACGACGAGAGGCTTTTTCTTCACCGACATGTCCTGCTTTCATGAGGCGCACGGCTTGCCAAAAAACAAACCGTTGAGGCCTCATTAACCCGGTTGTTCGACACTGCTGATAGCCGCGCTGTCCCGGCGTTTCCTTCGCGTTTCCTAGGGTTCCCCGATACTTGCCCCGGCTTTCGTCAGGGGAAATTCGGGTGTTCTGGCTCTTAAGGCCTTCCGTTCTCTCTAGCAGAAGGCCGGGCCAAGACAAGAACCCCTCGGACGTGGGGTGCGGGAGCGAACGGCGCAGGGGGCCCGAGTTTTTGGGCGTTTGTATCGGTTGCAACTCGCCGAATGCGGGTTGGGCATCTCGGCAGGAGACGAGTTGATGGTGGCGTTCTGGCGTTTCGGTTCGTTGGTGGCGCTGGTCGGCAGCATGCTGAGTGCGTCGGTCATGCCCGGACATTCCGCCAAGGATACCAACCCGACCACCAGCGGATTGCCGATCCCGCGCTATGTCAGCCTGAAATCCGATCATGTGAACGTCAGGGCCGGCCCGACCAAGGACAATGACGTCGCCTGGGTCTACACGAGGTCGGGACTGCCGGTCGAAATCACCGCCGAGTTCGAGAACTGGCGCCGGGTCCGCGATTCCGAGGGTGCCGAGGGCTGGGTCTATCATTCCCTGCTGTCCGGCCGCCGCACCGCCGTCGTCACGATGAAGAACAAGGACGACTTGGCCTCGCTGTACGACCGTCCCGACGCCACCACTGCGATCGCGGCCCGCCTGCAGGCCGGCGTGGTCGCGCAGGTCAAGAAATGCGCCAACAACTGGTGCCGGGTCACCGGCAACGGGTTCGACGGCTGGATCGAGCAACAGCGCCTCTGGGGCGTCTATGCCGACGAGAAGGTGGACTGACCTTCCCCATCCCCAAATGACAATGGCCGGGACGAGCCCGGCCATCACAACTCAAATCCGTCGGTAGGACGCCTCAGCGCTTCTTGCGCAGGCGCACAACCATATCGACGCGGGAAATCTCGAAGCCTTCCGGTACGTCCGGCATCTTCGTGAGCATCAGATTCGGGTCGGGAATGTCGACCAGCTCGTGGTTATGCTCGAGATAGAAGTGGTGGTGCGTCGACACGTTGGTGTCGAAATAGGTCTTGGTGCCGTCGACGCTGACCTGGCGCAGCAGGCCGGCATCGGTGAGCTGGTTGAGCGTGTTGTAGACGGTCGCCAGCGACACCGGAACCTTGGCCAGCGTGGCTTCCTCGTACAGCATTTCAGCGGTCAGGTGGCGGGCACCCTTGCCGAACAGCAGCCAGCCCAGCGCCATACGCTGGCGCGTCGGCCGGAGACCGGCAGACTGCAACATCTCGTTGACGTCATGCCACGGGCAGCCGGTCAGGGCAGGGTGGTGCCCAGTGCCCCGCGCAGCCGGGTGTACGGCGTCATCGTTCACAGCCGGTACTTCTTCGTTCATATCCACTCTATGCACCCAACTCAGGCAATATTCCTCATAAATATAAAAAGGATGCCTATCAGATGCAAGTTTTTCGCAACTAGAACGAATCCAAGCTGCGGTAGAAACCGAAGGAGAAGCGGTAATTTATCATAGGAATGCCGCTTTGCCGCCCAGTTAGCCCTATGTTAGAGCGCGCGCGGACCACATATGCGCTTTCGGCAGAGATAACAGGCCGGAAGCGTGCCCAGGTAGCGCCAAGATACGGGACAGGATATTTCCGGTTCCCGTGGGTAGATTTAAGGTCCGACCAGGCAAAAGCGCTTCATCGGGACATGAGAGGTGGAAGAGGATGCTGGATCGGCGCGGCGGTTACGAATACGAGGATTTGCTCGCTTGCGGGCGGGGTGAGCTTTTCGGTCCCGGCAACGCCCAGTTGCCGCTGCCGCCGATGCTGATGTTCGATCGCATCAGCGATATCTCGCAAACCGGCGGCGAGTACGGCAAGGGGCTGGTGCGCGCCGAGCTCGACGTGAAGCCGGATCTCTGGTTCTTCGGCTGCCATTTCAAGAACGATCCCGTGATGCCGGGCTGCCTCGGCCTCGATGCCATGTGGCAAATGGTCGGCTTTTACCTCGGCTGGATCGGTGGCGAAGGTCGTGGCCGCGCGCTCGGCCTCGGCGAGCTGAAGTTCTCCGGACAGGTGCTGCCGCAAGCGCGCAAGGTTGTGTACAACATCGACATCAAGCGCGTGATGCGGTCAAAGCTCGTGCTTGGAATTGCCGACGGGTGGCTTTCCATGGACGACGAGATTATCTATCGCGCCAAGGACTTGAAGGTCGGGTTGTTCAAGCAGGGCACGGCGCCGTCTTGAGCAGGATCATCATGCGGCAACATAAAGGCAGGGCGAGGCGAACATGAGGCGGGTTGTCATCACGGGGATGGGGATTGTCTCATCCATCGGTAACAACACCCAGGAAGTGCTTGCGAGCCTCTACGAGGCAAAGTCGGGCATTTCGCGAGCGGAGAAGGCCGCAGAGCTCGGCTTCCGTTCGCAGGTGCACGGTGCGCCGACACTTAATCCCGCAGAGGTGATCGATCGCCGCGCAATGCGGTTCCTTGCCGAAGGTGCGGCCTGGAATCACGTCGCGATGGAACAGGCGATCCGCGACGCCGGCCTCGAGGAGAACGAAGTCTCCAACATCCGCACCGGCATCATCATGGGATCCGGTGGGCCGTCGACGCGCACGCTGGTGGAAGCCGCCGATATCGCGCGCGCCAAGGGCCCGAAGCGCGTCGGTCCGTTTGCGGTGCCGAAGGGCATGTCCTCGACCGCGTCGGCGACGCTCGCGACCTGGTTCAAGATCAAGGGCGTGAACTACTCGATCTCCTCGGCCTGCGCGACGTCGAACCATTGCATCGGCAACGCCTATGAGACGATCCAGATCGGCAAGCAGGACATCATCTTCGCCGGCGGCTGCGAGGAACTCGACTGGACGCTGTCGGTGCTGTTCGACGCCATGGGCGCGATGTCCTCGAAATACAACGACACGCCGGCCACCGCGTCGCGTCCCTACGACATCAGCCGCGACGGTTTCGTGATCGCTGGCGGCGCCGGCGTCGTGGTGCTGGAAGAGCTCGAGCACGCCAAGGCGCGCGGCGCGCGCATCTATGGTGAGGTCGTCGGCTACGGCGCGACCTCGGATGGTTACGACATGGTCGCGCCGTCGGGCGAGGGCGCCGAGCGCTGCATGCGCATGGCGATGTCGACGGTGGACACGCCGGTCGATTACATCAATCCGCACGCCACCTCGACGCCGGCCGGCGATCCGCCGGAGATCGAGGCGATCCGCAAGGTGTTCGGCAGCGGCGACAAGTGCCCGCCGATCTCGGCGACCAAGGCGCTGACCGGGCATTCGCTCGGAGCTACCGGCGTGCAGGAAGCGATCTACTCGCTGCTGATGCTGAACAACGGCTTCATCTGCGAAAGCGCGCACATCACCGAGCTCGATCCGGTGTTCGCCGACATGCCGATCGTGCGCAAGCGCATCGACAACGCCAAGCTCACGACCGTGCTGTCGAATTCGTTCGGCTTCGGCGGCACCAACGCCACGCTGGTGTTCAGGCGGCTTGATGCGTGATTTCGCCTCCCCTTGCTTGCTGAGGGAGCGAATGGGGACATTGCAACGATCCGGAATGGGGTGGGAATGATTATCGAACCGCGCGTGCGAGGCTTCATCTGCACGACGGCACATCCCGTCGGCTGCGCCACCAATGTTCGCGAGCAGATCGCCTATGTTCTCCGTCAGGGCCCGGTCGCGGACTGCCCCAAGCGCGTCGCCGTGCTCGGCTGTTCGACCGGCTACGGTCTCGCGAGCCGCATCGTCGCGACCTTCGCTGGCGGCGCCGACACCATCGGCGTGTCGCTGGAGCGCGAGCCTTCGGAAAAGAGAACCGCCAGCGCCGGCTGGTACAACAACCGCGCCTTCGAGATCGAGGCCGAGAAGATCGGACGGTCTCCGCTCACGCTGGAGGGCGATGCCTTCTCCGACGAGCTGAAGCAGAACTTCATCGAGCGTGTGCGCGAAAAATTCGGCCAGCTCGACCTGCTAGTCTACAGCATGGCGGCTCCCGCCAGGACCGATCCCGACACCGGCAAGACCTATCGCTCGGTCATCAAGCCGCTCGGCGCCCCCGTCGAGATTAAGACGCTCGACACCGAGACCGGCGAGGTCTTCCAGGCCACCCTCGAGCCGGCGACCGAGGATCAAACCGCGGCCACGGTCGCGGTGATGGGCGGCGACGACTGGAAGCGCTGGATCGACCAGCTCGCGGATGCCGGCGTGCTGGCGCCGGGCTTCCGGACGCTCAACTACACCTATATCGGCAGCGAACTGACCTGGCCGATCTACTGGAACGGCACGCTCGGCCGCGCCAAGGTCGACCTCGACCGCAAGGCGGAAGCAATCCGGGGCCGGCTCGGTCCGGACGCGGCCCGCGTCGTCGCGCTGAAGGCTGTCGTCACCCAGGCGAGCTCGGCCATTCCGGTGGTGCCGCTCTATGGCACGGTGCTGTTCAAGGTCATGAAGCAGCTCGGGCTCCATGAGGGCTGCATCGAGCAGATCGACCGGCTGTTCCGCACCCGCCTAGGCAAGGGCGTGGAGCTTGATAACGAGCAGCGCATCAGGGTCGACGACTGGGAGCTTTCGCCCGAGGTGCAGACCGAGGTGTCGCGGTGCTGGCCGCTGCTCACCACCGAGACGCTCGGCGAATTGGCCGATCTCGGAGAATACAAGAGCCAGTTCCTCCGCCTGTTCGGCTTCGGCATCGACGGCGTCGACTACACGCAGGACGTCGATCCCCGCGTCGTGCCAGCGTAGGCCCGTTTGGGAGTCCACTGCTTCATTCGGCTATTCTCCTTCCCCCTGAAAGGGGGAAGGTCGGGATGGGGGCCAGCCGCAGGCGAGGCTGTCAGCGGAGAGAGCAGATCCCCACCCGCTTTGCTCTGGCGAGCAAAGCGACCTCCCCTTTTCAAGGGGAGGTTGGAGCAGCCCAACTCGAACATTCGATGATCTCGTTCATCCGGGCTATGCGACGACGTCTTCACCCCGCCGCGATCTTCTCCGCGCGCTGGAACGCCGGCCGCGCCACGCAGCGCTCGATGTAGGCCTCGAAGGACGGCCGCGGCGGCACCATCTTGAACACGCGAACTGCAAAATTCAGGCCCGCGCCGATCGCGATGTCGGCGGCCGAGAACTGATCGCCAAGGATCCACGGTCCCTTCTGCAATTCGGCATCGAGCACGTCGAACACCTGGGGTGCGCTGCCCCAGGATGCGGTGCTGGTCGGCACCTCGAGCTTGGTGAAGAGCTGGATCAGCGCCGGCTCGATGCAGCTCGGCGAGAAGAACAGCCACTGCAGATAGCGTGCGCGCTTCGGATCCGTCACGGCCGGCGCGAGCTTTGTCTCCGGATAGCGGTCGGCGATATAGGCGCAGATCGCCGCCGCCTCGGCGAGTTGCGCGTCGCCGTCGGTCAGCGCCGGCACCTTGCCCATCGGGTTGATCTTGAGGAAGTCCGGCGACTTCTGCGCGCCCGTGCTGATATCGGTCAGCACCCGTTCGTAAGCGAGGCCGGATTCCTCCAGCAGCCAGATGGCGGAGAATGAGCGCGAGCGCGGCGACCAGTACAGCTTGATCATGGTGCGAACCCTTTCTTCGGCGTGGACGAGCAGTGCCTGTTCATCGCGCGCCTCGCGCAAATTGGCAACGCAAGACGCATGAGACAAAACGCGCGTGAGTCTGGATCGATTGCCTTGGGCGCCTATCGCTTCTTCCACCGATAGTGCTTCATCATGAAACCGGTCACCGGATTGGGTGCTTCCTTCTCGAACACAAAGCCCTCGCGCTCGTACCAGCGCCAGGCCTTGTCGTTCTCGCGGACGCATTTCAGCCAGATCTCGTCGGGCAATTGCTCACGGGCGAAGGCGAGCAAATGGCGCCCCAGGCTGCAGCCTTGATGGCTTGGCGCGACCATCAGCTGGTCAAGCAGCAAGGTCGGCAGATGCAGTGCCAGCATCGCGGCGATCCCGCCGCGATCGTCGGCGACGAACAGGCTCCAGCCATTGTCGATCTCGCGGCGCAGGCGCGCGCGCAGATCGCTCAACAGGCTATCGCTCCGTGGTGTGAGCCCGGTCGAGGTCCAGCTCTCCATCCAGATGCGCGCGATCTCGTCATATTCGCCGGGGCGGCCGGGCCGGATGGTCGGCAGCGTCATCGTCGGTTTCTCCGGGCGCATAGCCTGGTCTTCCCAAGAAAGAAGGCCCCACAAGAAAGCCCCGCGAGCGTCTCGCGGGGCTTTCAAATCTAGCGCGGCCGCTTGTGGCTAGCGAGCCTTACCGGCTCATACCCCGAGCGTGCCGGCCTTTGCTGCCGCATAGCGCTCGGCCACGGCCTTCCAATTCACCGTGTTCCACCACGCCTTGAGGTAATCGGGCCGGCGGTTCTGATAGGTCAGATAATAGGCGTGCTCCCAGACATCGTTGCCGAGCAGCGCGCGCTTGCCGTCTATGATCGGGTTGTCCTGGTTCGGCCGCGTCTCGATCGCGAGCTTGCCGTCCCTGGTCACGGTAACGAACACCCAGCCGGAGCCGAACACGCGCCCACCCGCGGCATTGAAATCGGTCTGGAATTTCTCCATGCCGCCGAGGTCGCGGTCGATCGCGGCGAGCACTTCGCCGTCAGCCTTGCCGCCGTTCGGTCCCATGATCTGCCAGAACATCGTGTGGTTGGCGTGGCCGCCCATGTTGTTGCGGACACCGGTGCGGATCGCGTCCGGCACATTGCCGAGATTGGCGAGCACGTCGGTGAGCGGTTTCTCCGCGATCTGCGGATTGTCCTTGGCGAAATTGTTGAGGTTGGTGACGTAGGCCTGATGATGCCGGTCGTGATGGATTTCCATCGTCCTGGCGTCGATATGCGGCTCCAGCGCATTGGTCGGGTAGGTCAGCGGATCGATCTTGAACGGCCCGCTGGGCGCCTGCGCCGCGGCCTGTGCGAAGGCTGTGCGCGACGAGGCGGCGGCCGCGGCGATGCCGGTCGCTGCGATGATCAGATGGCGTCGGGACATCAAGGACATCGTGGTTCTCCGTGCTGGGAAGGCGCCTGATATTAGGCGCAAGTTGTGAACGGGTTCCAGCAATGCCGGTCACAATGCCGGGTCAAAACCGCGCATTGCGATCAGCGGAGATTGATTTGCGTCCGACCTCTACAAACTAAAAAGGGCGGCCACCGGGCCGCCCTTTTCGTCACAGTCGATTTGGTAACAATTTGCCTTGGCTTACTCGCCGGCAGCTTCGCGCGGCGCCGGTGCGTCGGGCTTCTGCTTGGCTTCGAGGTCCTCGCCGGTCTCCTGGTCGACCGCCTTCATCGACAGGCGGGTCTTGCCGCGGTCGTCGAAGCCGAGCAGCTTGACCTTGACCTTGTCGCCTTCCTTGACGACGTCCGAGGTCTTCTGCACGCGGCTGGCCGCGAGCTGGCTGATGTGGACGAGGCCGTCCTTGGCGCCGAAGAAGTTCACGAACGCACCGAACTCCATCACCTTGACGACGGTGCCCTCGTAGATCTGGCCGATCTCCGGATCGGAGGCGATCGACTTGATCCACTTGATCGCAGCCTTCATCGCCTCGCCGTCGTTGGAGGCGACCTTCACGGTGCCGTCGTCCTCGATGTTGACCTTGGCGCCGGTCTTCTCGACGATCTCGCGGATCACCTTGCCGCCGGTGCCGATCACTTCGCGGATCTTGTCGGTGGCGATCTTGAAGGTCTCGATGCGCGGTGCGTATTCGCCGAGCTCGGCGCGCGCCGCGGTCAAGGCCTTGGCCATCTCGCCGAGGATGTGGATGCGCCCTTCCTTGGCCTGGCCAAGCGCAACCTTCATGATCTCCTCGGTGATGCCCTCGATCTTGATGTCCATCTGCAGCGAGGTGATGCCCTGGTCGGTGCCGGCGACCTTGAAGTCCATGTCGCCGAGATGATCCTCGTCACCGAGGATGTCCGACAGCACCGCGAAGCGCTGACCTTCGAGGATCAGGCCCATGGCGATACCGGCCGTCGGCCGCTTCAGCGGCACGCCGGCATCCATCAGCGACAGCGAAGCGCCGCAGACCGAAGCCATCGAGGACGAGCCGTTCGATTCGGTGATCTCGGAGACCACGCGGATCGTGTACGGGAACTCGTGGTGCGGCGGCAGCACCGGGTGGATCGCGCGCCAGGCGAGCTTGCCGTGGCCGATCTCGCGGCGCTTGGTGCCGCCGAGGCGACCGGTTTCACCGACCGAGTAGGGCGGGAAGTTGTAGTGCAGCAGGAACGTTTCCTTGTAGGTCCCCGACAGCGCGTCGATGTACTGCTCGTCCTCGCCGGTGCCGAGCGTGGTCACGACCACGGCCTGGGTCTCACCGCGGGTGAACAGCGCCGAGCCGTGGGCGCGCGGCAGCACGCCGGCTTCGGCGATGATGTTGCGCACGGTCTTGGCGTCGCGGCCGTCGATGCGCTTGCCGGTGTCGAGGATGTTCCAGCGGACGATCTTGGCTTCCAGTTCCTTGAAGACGCCGGCGACGCGGAGCTTGTCGTATTTCGGCTCCTGGCCTTCCGGGAAGAAGTGCGCCAGCACCTTCTCCTTGACGGCGCCAACCGCGGCATAGCGTTCCTGCTTGACCGGGATCGCATAGGCCTTGCGCAGCTCCTGCTCGGCAATGCCGAGCATTTCCTTCTCGATCTCCGAATTGTCGATCGTGGTGACTTCGCGCGGCTCCTTGGCGGCCTTCTCGGCGAGCTCGATGATCGCGTTGATCACCGGCTGGAAGTGGCGGTGGCCGAACATGACCGCGCCGAGCATCACGTCTTCGTTGAGCTCCTTGGCTTCCGATTCCACCATCAGCACGGCGTCGGCGGTGCCGGCGACGACCAGGTCGAGCTGGGTCTCGGTCATCTCGTCGAGCGTCGGGTTGAGCACGTATTCGTCATTGGCGAAGCCGACGCGTGCGGCGCCGATCGGGCCCTTGAACGGCGCGCCCGACAGCGTCAGGGCGGCGGAGGCAGCCACCAGCGATACGATGTCCGGATCGTTCTCCATGTCGTGCGACAGGACGGTGACGATCACCTGGGTCTCGTTGCGCCAGCCGTCGACGAACAGCGGACGGATCGGGCGGTCGATCAGGCGGGAGACCAGCGTCTCCTTTTCGGTCGGACGGCCCTCGCGCTTGAAATAGCCGCCGGGAATGCGGCCTGCGGCGTAGGTCTTCTCCTGGTAGTCGACGGTGAGCGGCAGGAAGTCGACGCCTTCGCGCGGCGACTTCGCCGCGACGACGGTGGCGAGCACCACGGTCTCGCCGTAGGTCGCCAACACGGCGCCGTCGGCCTGGCGGGCGATCTTGCCGGTTTCTAGTTTAAGGGGACGTCCACCCCAGTCGATCTCGACGGAATGCGAATTGAACATTTCGGTTTTCTTTCATGGTTTCACGAAAGCACGGCGCCCTGAAACACAAAGACCATGCCAAGACGGCGAGACACTGATGCGCTGTCGCGACCAGTATCCGGCGATCCTGCCATGGTCCCTGGATTTCGGATGGCGTCCATCCTTTCGGTCATCTGGGCATCTTGCCCGGTCCAGCGGCCGGATTGCTGCTGAACGCTAGTGTGCATGGCGCGATTGCCATGCTGGTGCGCATGATCATCTTTCGACAATTCGAAAGCCCGAGTTCACGGACGATCATGCGAAAACGCGCGCGAACCCCGCGCGCGTGCTTCTCAAAATCAACGACGGATGTTGTGCTTCTCAAGCAGCGCCTTGTAGCGCGCCTCGTCCTTGCGCTTGATGTAGTCGAGCAGGGAGCGACGCGTCGACACGAGCTTCAGGAGGCCGCGGCGTGAATGGTTGTCCTTCACATGGCTCTTGAAGTGCTCGGTGAGGTTATTGATGCGTTCCGACAGGATCGCGACCTGAACCTCGGGCGAGCCGGTGTCGCCGGCTTTGTTGGCATTCGTCTTGATGACTTCCGCTTTGCGTTCCGCGGTAATCGACATCGTCAGTTACTTTCATTGTTGCGAGCCGGACTGGCGGTCAGTCCGTTCAGGTTGAACACGCGCTTGGGGATGAGTTCGCCATTGCCAATTTCGGCAAGCGCGAGAAGTCGGCCTGCCACCGTGACATAGACTGTGCCGCTAGTATTGGGCGCATCCCGTCCGCGCAACAAAACGGCCTGGCCCCTGTGGAGCCTTGCCGCATCAGCCCGTGTGACGGCCAGTGCCGGGATGTCGTCCAGCGCGGTCTCAACGGGCAAAAGCGCGTCGGCGAGGCTGCCCTCGCCAGACGCGGCTCTATTGCACAAAGCCTCCAACTGTTCCAGCGGAATCATGTCCGCTTCGGTAAACGGACCGACCAGGGTCCGCCGCAGCGCGCAGATATGGCCGAAACAGCCCAGAATCCGGCCCATATCGCGGGCCAGGGCCCGGACATAGGTTCCCTTGCCGCACTCGGCCTCGAACACGGACTGGCCGTTATCTCCATGTTCCACAAGGGTTAATTCGTGAATCTCGACCGGGCGGGGCTTCAGGTCCACGGTCTCGCCGTCGCGCGCCAGATCATAGGCGCGCTCGCCCTGCACCTTGATCGCCGAATATTGCGGCGGGATCTGCTCGATCACCCCGGTGAAGCGCGGCAGCAGGTTCCGGATCGAATCGGCAGTCGGCCGGCTCTCGCTGGTCCTGACGGCTCGTCCCTCGGTGTCGTCGGTGTCGCGTTCCTCGCCCCAGCACACCGTGAAGCGGTAGCGCTTGCGGCCGTCCATCACGAACGGCACGGTCTTGGTGGCCTCGCCGAGCGCGATCGGCAGCCCGCCGGAGGCGAGCGGGTCGAGCGTGCCGGCATGGCCGGCGCGCTTGGCCTGGAACAGGCGCTTGAGCACGGCGACCGCCTGGGTCGAGGTCATGCCGATCGGCTTGTCGAGCACCACCCAGCCATGGACGTCGCGCTTGTCGCGGCGCGGCTGCTGGTTCTGCTTGCCCTGCCTCTGGCGCGGGTCGTTGTTGGTGCGGCGCGGCTCGTCGCTGCGCTGCCCGGCAAAACCATCCCGCTCAGCGTCGCGCGCGTCGGAATCCTTCGCGTCGGCAACGCTGTTGGTCGTCATCACAGTCATCACTCGTCGTCCGAATCGGGTGCAAGGTCTCGCTGCACCGCAGGTGTTCGCAATAGTTTCTCGATGCGTTCCGCCTCGTCGAACCGCTCATCGACGCGGAAGCGAATGTCGGGTGAAAATTTCAGGTTGACGCGATGCGCGATCTCGCCGCGCAGGAACTTCTTGTTGCGCTCGAGCGCGGCGATCACCGTGTCGGTGTCGCGGCCGCCGAGCGGCATCACGTAGATCGTCGCGAGCTTCAGATCCGGCGACATTCGCACCTCGGGAACGGTGATGATGTGGCCTTCGAGATCGGGATCGTGAACCTCACCCTGCGACAGAATCTCGGCAACCGCATGGCGAACCGTTTCGCCGACGCGCAGTTGACGTTGTGAGCCGCCGGGGCTGGAACTCTTCTTTTGACGGGGCATGACCTTCTTCCAAAACCGTCGCGCCCGCAGGCCGTGGCCGCGGGCATCAATGTCTTAGCTTTGCTTTCAATCAGACAATGCGCGGGTGGCCGGACTAAAGTCCGGCCACGTCGTCGCATTTTCAGTTAAATGGACCCAACGCTTAGTAAGATCTGCGCTTCGTAAGATTTGGACTTACAGAGAGCGCTGGATCGTCTCGACGCGGTAACATTCGATCACGTCGCCGACACGCATGTCGCCGTAGTTCTCGAACGCCATGCCACATTCCTGGCCGGCGACCACTTCCTTCACTTCATCCTTGAAGCGCTTCAGCGTCGACAGTTTGCCTTCGTGCACCACGACGTTGTCGCGGATCAGGCGCACATTGGCGCCGCGTTCCACGGTGCCGTCGGTGACGCGGCAACCTGCGACCTTGCCGACCTTGGAAATGTTGAACACTTCCAGGATCTGCGCGTTGCCCAGCATGGTTTCGCGCAGCGTGGGCGCGAGCAGGCCGGACATCGCCTTTTTGATGTCATCCACGAGGTCGTAGATGATGTTGTAGTAGCGGATCTCGATGCCGTTGCGCTTGGCCGCGGCCGCCGCTTCCTTGTTGGCGCGGACCGAGAAGCCGATGATCGCGGCGTTGAAGCCTTCCGCCAGCGTGACGTCGGACTCCGAGATGCCGCCGACGCCGGCATGCAGGATGCGGGCGGCGACTTCGTCGGTGCCGAGCTTTTCCAGCGAGCCCAGGATCGCTTCCAGCGAGCCCTGCACGTCGGCCTTGACGATCAGCGGGAACTCCTTGCGGCCCGCGGTCTTGAGCTGCGACATCATCTGCTCGAGCGAGCCGCGCATGCCGGAGATCGAGGCCGCCGCATTCTCGCGCTTCTGGTGCGCGCGATAGCTCGTGACCTGGCGGGCGCGGGCTTCGTTCTCGACAACGGCGAGACGGTCGCCGGCTTCCGGCGGCCCGTTGAAGCCGAGCACCTCGACCGGCACGGACGGCCCGGCCTCGTCGAGATTCTCGCCCTGGTCGGAGATCAGTGCGCGGACGCGGCCCATTTCGGCGCCGGCCACGATGATGTCGCCGATGCGCAGCGTGCCGCGCTGCACCAGCACGGTTGCGACCGGACCACGGCCGCGATCGAGCTTGGCTTCGATCACGGTGCCTTCCGCCGGACGCTCCGAATTGGTCTTCAGGTCGAGGATTTCGGCCTGCAGCGCGATCATCTCGAGCAGACGGTCGAGATTGGTCTTGTTCTTGGCCGAGACCTCGACGTCGACGACGTCGCCGCCGAGCGATTCGACCTGCACTTCATATTGCAGCAACTCGGTGCGGACGCGCTCGGGCCGTGCATCGGGCTTGTCGATCTTGTTGATCGCCACGATCATCGGCACCTTGGCCGCCTTGGCGTGGTTGATCGCCTCGATCGTCTGCGGCATCACGCCGTCATCGGCGGCGACCACCAGCACGACGATGTCGGTGACCTTGGCGCCGCGGGCGCGCATCGCGGTGAACGCGGCGTGGCCGGGCGTATCGATGAAGGTGATCTTCTTGCCGCTTTCCGGCGAAGTCACCTGATAGGCGCCGATATGCTGGGTGATGCCGCCGGCTTCGCCGGACACCACGTTGGCGTGGCGCAACGCATCGAGCAGCGAGGTCTTGCCGTGGTCGACGTGGCCCATGACCGTGACCACGGGCGAACGCGGCTCGGTGTCGCTGGAATCGTCGACAACGTCGAACAGGCCTTCCTCGACGTCGGAGGCAGCGACGCGCTTGACGCTGTGGCCGAGCTCCTCGGCGATCAGCTGCGCGGTGTCGGCGTCGATCACGTCGGTGATCTTGTGCATCGCGCCCTGCTTCATCAGCATGCGGATGACGTCGACTGCGCGCTCCGACATCCGGTTGGCGAGTTCCTGAATCGCGATGGCTTCCGGGATAATGACTTCGCGGATCAGCTTTTCCTTCGGCTCGTTGGACGCGTGCCCCTTCAGACGCTGGGTACGGCGGCGGAACGAGGCGATCGAGCGCTCGCGCACGTCGTCGGCGTTGAGCGCGGTGGTCAAGGTGAGGCGGCCGCGCTCCTTCTGCGGAGCGGGTTTATGGGTCGTTTTCGGCGCGGCGACCGGACGCACGGCACCGCCGGGGCGGCGCACCATGCGCGGAGCTTCGTCTTCGTCCGCCTCGGCGGCAACCGCCGGGGGCCTCGGCGCGGAGGCAGGGGTACGCGTGGTCGTCGTGGTCGCAGGGCGGCCTGCCGGTGTCCGGGCTGCCGGCGCAGAAGACGCAGGTGCGGCTGCGGCGGGCCGGGCCGGAGCTGCGGCTGGTGCCGCGCCGGGCTTGGCCTCGCCCTCGCCGAAGCGGCGCTTGGCCTCAACCTCGGCCTTGCGCTTGGCCTCTTCCTCGTGGCGGTGGCGCTCCTCTTCCGCCTTGCGGCGGGCCTCGGCGGCTTCGCGCTCCGTCTTCTCGGCAGCCTCGCGGATGGCGCGGCGCTTGGCTTCCTCTTCGGCCTGGCGGCGTTCCTCGACATCGCGCTGCCGGGCGTCGGCAAGCGCATTGGCGCGCGCGGAACGCTCGTCCTCGGTCAAGGTCGGCAGCACCACGCCGGAGCGGGTGTTACGCTGCGGCGGGGCCGCGGGGCGGCCGAGCGGTGGCTTGGCGACAGGGGGCGCCGCAGGCTTTGCAACCACGGGTTCCGGCGCATGCGCCTCGCCCGGGCCGTCGCCACCGACGCGGCGCTTGCCGCGCTTCTCGACCACGACCTGCTTGGTCCGGCCGTGGCTGAAGCTCTGGCGCACGGTGCCCGTCTCGACGCGCGGCTTCAGCGACAACGTCTTGCTCGGGACACTCAGAGTCTTGTCGCCAGGGGTCTTGGTATCAACCATTCAGCAGTCCTAATCTCGTTTCGCTGTGCGTGTGCCGCACAAATCCTTCAACGTCGTCTTTTGCTGAGCATGATCCGGTCGGAAAGACGGCGTCCGCCTTCCCGGATCACGCTCTGGAATTTCTGGCCGCTTCGGCGGTCTTGTCGTCGTCGGCCATCCGGTATCGGACCAGCATCTGGCAGCGTGACAGGAACGTCTTGCTCGCCGGGCCCGCGAGCAGCGCAGCATGTATCACATTTGACCGCCCAAGTGCCAAATCCAATTCTTCCGACGTCAAAACATTGACGACGGGGATTACCGGCGATTCACCACGTTTTTCGCCCCTTTGCCGGACGATCGCGTCCAATTTGCGGATTCCGTCCGCGGCGCCGTCCGAAGCGTGGATCAGGGCTGCAGTTTCGTTCCGGTTGAGTGCGTCCTCGACCTTGCCGAAGCCCGAAACGACCTGACCGGCCTTGGCGGCCATCGCCAGGGCCTCGGTAACGCTGCGCACCAGAAGTGCATCGGTGTCGGTGGGAAGGGTCGGCGCAACGCGGACGTCGCGCTTGAATCCCTTGCTAAATTGGTGACGACGGACCGCTTCCGCAACGCTGCGCCGCGATGCGGACACCCACAATCCGCGGCCGGGCAGCTTGCGCTTGAGGTCCGGGATCACCTCGCCGGTGGGGGCGACGACGAACCGGATCAGCTCGTCGATCGGACGCACCTCGCGGCTGACCGCGCACATCCGCGTGGTCGCGGACTTCTGCGTCCGCGGTCCATCGTCGAGATCGGGGTCAGGCTGAGCGAGCATCCGTGGGCCATCTCCTTAGGTCGCCGCTTCTGCTTCGGCGGCCTCGGCCTCCTCAGCAGCAGCAGGCTTGGCGAGGTCGGCCTCGGTGATCCAGCCGGCCTTCACGCGAGCCTGCATGATCATGGCCTCGGCCTCGTCGCGCGAGACCTCGATGCCATCGAGGAACCCGGCATGCTTGGTCGGCTCGCCGCCTTCCTTGCGCTCGGTCCAGCCGACCAGATCGTCGGTGGCGCAGCCGGCGAGGTCCTCGACGGTCTTCACGTCGTTCTCGCCGAGCTTCACCAGCATCTTCCCGGTCACGCCCGGCACGTCCTTCATGGCGTCCTCGACGCCGAGTTCCTTGCGCTTGGCTTCCAGTTCAGCCTCAAGCTGTTCCAGATATTCGCGGGCGCGGGTCTGCAACTCGGTGGCGGTCTCCTCGTCGAAACCTTCGATGCCGGCGAGTTCCTTGACGTCGACCAGCGCGAGTTCCTCGACCGAGGTGAAGCCTTCTGAAGCGAGCAGCTGGCCGACCACTTCGTCGACATTGAGCGCTTCCATGAACACGCGGGTCGAGTTCTCGAAGTCGGCCTGGCGGCGCTCCGACTCTTCCTGCTCGGTCAGGATGTCGATGTCCCAGCCGGTCAGCTGCGAGGCGAGGCGGACGTTCTGGCCGCGGCGGCCGATCGCCAGCGACAGCTGGTTGTTGGTGTCGGGAACCACGACCTCGATGCGCTCGCGGTCCTCGTCGATCACGACCTTGGCGACTTCGGCCGGCGCCAGCGCGTTGACCACGAAGGTCGCGATGTCGGGCGACCACGGGATGATGTCGATCTTCTCGCCCTGCAGCTCGTTCACCACGGCCTGCACGCGCGAGCCGCGCATGCCGACGCAGGCGCCGACCGGGTCGACCGAGGAATCGCGCGAGATCACGCCGATCTTGGCGCGCGAGCCCGGATCGCGGGCAACCGCCTTGATCTCGACGATGCCGTCATAGATTTCCGGCACTTCCTGCGCGAACAGCTTCGCCATGAACTGCGGATGGGTGCGCGACAGGAAGATCTGCGGACCGCGGGTCTCGCGGCGGACGTCGAAGATATAAGCGCGGACGCGGTCGCCGTTGCGGAACACTTCGCGTGGCAGCATCTCGTCGCGGCGCACGATCGCTTCGCCGCGGCCGAGGTCGACGATCACGCTGCCATATTCGACGCGCTTGACGATGCCGTTGACGATGTCGCCGATGCGGTCCTTGAATTCCTGGTACTGCCGGTCGCGCTCGGCCTCGCGCACCTTCTGCACGATCACCTGCTTGGCGGACTGCGCGGCGATGCGGCCATATTCCAGCGGCGGCAGCGTATCGGCGATGGTGTCGCCGACCTGGGCGCCCGGATTGGCGCGCTGCGCGTCGTGCAGCGAAATCTGGTTCGACGAGTTCTCGACGATTTCGACCACCAGCATGTGGCGGGTCAGGCGAAGTTCGCCCTTCTTGGCGTCGATCTCGGCATGGACGTCGGTCTCGCTGCCGTAGCGGGCACGCGCGGCCTTGGCGATGGCGTCTTCCATCGCCGCGATCACGATGGAGCGGTCGATCGACTTTTCGCGCGCAACTGCGTCTGCGATCTGCAGCAGTTCGAGTTTGTTGGCGCTGACTGCCATGGCTTAGTCTCCTTCGGATGGATCGATCTCGCCACGGCGCGCGCGTTCGGCGGCCAGGCGGTGCTTTTTGGTGTTGGTCGGAGCCGGCTTCGTGCCGGGCGTGTTACCAGGCTTGGGTTTCGGCTTCTGACTCTTCGCGGGATCGCTCTTCCTGGCGTGGGCCGGCTGCGGCGGCGCCAGGCCGAGCTCGCGGCGCAGTTCGCGCTCGGCGGCCTTGCCGCGGCGCATTGATTCCTCGATCAGCTCGTCGGTCAGCACCAGCCGCGCGTCAGAGATGTCTTCCATCACCAGCAAGACCTCGGCGTCCTCGCCGGGGCGCGGATCGTCGCGCTTGATGCGCACCGCATTGCCCTCGACGCCGGCGAGCAGGCCGCGGAACCGCTTGCGACCCTGATGCGCCACCGCCATCTCGATCTTCACGAGATGACCGGTGTAGCGCTCGAAGTCGGAACGGCGCACCAGCGGGCGGTCGATGCCGGGCGACGAGATCTCCAGCCGGTAGGCGCGCTCGATCGGGTCGGCGACATCGAGCACCGGCGACAGCGCGCGCGAGATCGCCTCGCAATCCTCGAGCTGTATCGTGCCGTCGGGCCGTTCCGCCATGATCTGCACCGTGCAGCCGGCGTCGCCCGAGACCTTGATGCGCACCAGGCGATAGCCCATGCCCTGCAGCACCGGGACCGCGACCGCAGCGACGCGCGCCGCGACCCCGGGCTCGACGACGAGCCGCGGCTCGGCGAGCAGTTCGGTGTCCACGGGCGTGGCGGTCGGTTCGGTCATATCCAGTGTCAAAGGCTGTCTAAGGTCTAGAGGCTGCTGAGGTCTGTTGTGTTGTTCAAATGGCCTTAAGTGGCCGCTAACGCTACCTAAACCGAACCCGGCCTCGCTGGGTCCCGTCAGGTAATAAAAAAGAGCGGGTCCCGGGGGGCCCACTCTCCTACGCGATCGTATGAGATACCATAAGTTGCGGTGGATATAGCTCTTTTGCTCGGGGCCGGCAAGGCCTCCGTTTCGGGCGGAACGCGATTTTGCCGCTCCGCGGGGGCAGATTCGACCTAACCCTCCGTTTACGAACGGGACCATAGATTGCCGAAAACCGGCAGAAGCCGCCGGTTTGGACAAGGCTCATGACGACAGCCCCTGCGCTGATCCCGGAACTCGACGACATCGTTCGCCGCGGCGACCCCAAGCGCCGCGCCGAGGCCGCACGGCGGCTCGGCGAGCTGTTCCTGCAGGGCGCCGGGAGCTTTCGCCCCGACCATATCGACCTGTTCGACGGGGTGCTGACCAGCCTGGTCCCGCATGCCGAGCTCGCGGCACGGATCGATCTCGCCGAACGGCTCGCGCCGCTCGCCAATGCGCCGCGGCACCTAGTCGGGCAACTCGCTCGTGAGGATGATGTCGCGATCGCGGGCCCGCTGCTGCGCAAGTCGCCCGTCATCGACGATCGGGTGCTGGTCGAGATCGCCAATGCCAAGGGCCAGGGTCATCTGCTTGCGATGGCCGAGCGGCCAAAGCTTTCGACCGCGCTGACCGATGTCATCATCCGTCGCGGCGATCGCGATGTGATCCGATGCGCCGCCAGCAATGCCGGCGCCGCGTTCTCCGACGATTCCTTTGCGACGCTGGTGCGTCGCGCCGGCCAGGACGGCGTGCTGACGCTGAGGATCGGACGCCGCGACGATCTTCCGCCCGAACATTTGAAGAGCCTGCTGGCCGGCTCGATCGACGTGATCCGCCGCCGGTTGCATAGCGTCGCCAAGCCGGAGCGGCAGGCCGAGATCAAGCTGGCGATGAACGAGATCGAAGGTGTGGTCGCTGAGGTCGTCGGCCGCGATTTGGCAGCCGCGCTGCGCGCGATCCTGGCGCTGCATCGCGCCGGCGAATTGAACGAGGCCGCGGTGGCAGGCTTCGCAACGGCGTTCAAATACGAGGAATGCGTGGCGGCGCTCGCCGCGATGACCGGCGTCAAGATCGTCACGCTCGACCGCCTGATCTCCGGCGATCGCTACGATCCGATCCTGATCGCCGGCAAGACGATCGGCTTCGAATGGCCGACCGTGCGCGCCCTGATCCTGATGCGGCTCGGCGCCAACCGCGTGCCGTCACCGGCAGATATCGAAGGTGCGCGGGTGAACTTCGTTCGCCTGATGCCGTCGACCGCGCAGCGCGTCGTGGATTTCTGGAAGTCGCGGTAGGCACGCCAACAAGCTCTTGATTCCGTCATCCCCGCGCAACGGCTTTGCCGTTGTCGCTGGAGGAGCGCGCTTTTGCGCGCGTCTCGAAGGATGCACGGCCACAGTCGGGCCGTCGACCTTTCGAGACGGCCGCGTTGCGGCCTCCTCAGGGTGACGGTACCAGCAAAACACCTCGCAAACACAAAGCGTTCCGCTATGCTTTCCGCAAGGCGCGACACAGTGCCAATCGGGAGATCGCCATGCTGACGGACGCCGACATCCAATCGCACGCCGCGCGGATCCGCGACGACGGATACACGGTGATCGAGCGCGCCGCCTCGCCGGAGTTGGTCGAGGGATTGAAAGCGGCGGTGCTGCGGATCGAGAGCGAGCACAATCTCGGCCCCGCCAGGACGTCGTTCGAGGGCTTCAAGACGCTGCGCATCAACAACCTCCTGACCTATGACGATCTGTTCTGGGAAGTGCCGCTGCATGAGAACGTGCTGCCGGTGGTCGAACGCGTGCTGGACAAGGAATGCCTGCTGTCGTCGTTCTGCTCGCTGGTGCTCGGTCCGGGCGAGGTGGCGCAGCCGATTCACGAAGACACCCAGTTGATCCAGCTGCCGCGGCCGCACATCCCGATCACGATCAATGCGATCTGGGCGCTGTCGGATTTCCGCGACGACAATGGCGCGACGCGGATCATTCCGCGCAGCCACAAACTCGATTCGTCGCCGGAATACGGCAAGGATTACGACGCCATCACTGCGACGATGCCCGAAGGCAGCGTGATGCTGTTCGACAGCGCGCTGTGGCACGGCGGCGGCGCCAACACCAGCGACGCCAGGCGCTTTGCGTTCTCCTGCGCTTATTGCTGGGGCTGGATGCGGCAGCAGGAAAATTTGCAGCTCGGGATTCCGCGCGAGACCGCGGCGCGCTTTCCGCGCCGCCTGCAGGAATTGTGCGGCTACAGCGTCTACAAGGGCCAGTTCGGCCACATCGACAATCACGATCCGATCGGGCTGCTCGGTCGCGAGCGCGGCAAGCGCATGGTGTGGGAGGCGACCGACGTCAGGAAGGCGCGGCTGGCTGGGCAGGGATAGCTCTTTCGTCATTCCGGGGCTCGCGTAGCGAGAACCCGGAATCTCGAGGTTCCCCGATGCGCAATTGCGCATCTGAGGTTCGATGCTACGCATCGCCCCGGAACGACGATGCTAAGACGTGCGACGAAATCGCAGATACGCCGCCTTGCGCCCTTCGCGCTCGGCCTTGGCGCCGTAGCGCGTCATCGTGTAGTTGGGCCACGGCTGCTGCCAGTCGATCGCGCGCTCGGCGAGCCAGGCAAAGTCGGGCGAGCGCATCAGATGTGCGAGCGTCCAGGCGCAATAATCGTCGATGTCGCTGACGAAGCGGAATTCGCCGCCCGGCGGCAGCAATCGTGTCATGGCAGCGACCGTCGCATCCTGCACGAAGCGCCGCTTCCAGTGCCGCCGCTTCGGCCAGGGATCGGGATGGATCAGGTCGATGCGCGCCAGCGCGCGCGGCGGTGCCCAGGCCAACAGCTCGGCCGCGTCGCCGGCGAACAGGCGGATGTTGCCGATATTCCGCGCCTCGATCTGAGTCAGGATCTTCGCCATGCCGTTGACATAGGGCTCGCAGCCGATGAAGCCCGTCGCCGGAAATGCCTGTGCTTCTGCGATCAGATGCTCGCCGCCGCCGAAGCCGATCTCGAGCCTTACATCCCCGATCCCGTCATCGAACAATTCGGTCAGCGTCGCAGGCGCGGGGCCAGCGATGTCGAGCGCCAGATGCGGCAGCAGATTGTCGATCAGGTCGGCCTGGTGCGCGCGCAGCTTGTGGCCCTTGCGCCGCCCGAAGAACGAGCCGCGCGAATGCGCCATCGCGCCGTCGTCGGATGGATCACGATCATTGTCGTCAGGCGCAGATATCATCGCAGCGTTTGATAGAGGCGGTGGAGCAGCCGCGCGCGCGGCTCGATCGACGAGACATAGAGCTGCTCGTAATGGGTATGCGCGCCCTTGCCGTCGACGCCGAGACCGTCGAGGGTTGCGGTATGCGGTGCGGTGAAATTGCCGTCGGAGCCGCCGCCGGTGAAGACATCGAGCAGCTCGAAGCCGAGTTCGGCGGCAAGCTCCCTGGCGTGTTCGTAAAGCGCGGCGCCGGCGTTGCTCTTCTCGTAGGGCGGACGGTTCAATTCGCCTGTCACCTTCACGCTGACGCCCTCGGTGCGCGAGGTGATTCCGAGGATCTTCGGCACCAGCTCCTCGGCGTCGGCGATGGTCGGCACGCGCAGATCGACTTCCGCATAGGCCTCCTCGGCGATCACGTTCGGCTTGGTGCCGCCGCGGACGACGCCGACATTGACGGTGATGCCGCGCTTGAGATCGTTCATCGCCTCCAGCGCCAGGATCACATGGCCGAGCTCCCGTATCGCGCTGCGGCCGTCCTCGGGGCGCGTGCCGGCATGCGCCGGCGCGCCCTTGATATGAACGTCGAAGCGCGCGACGCCCTTGCGTCCGGTGACGATCTTGCCGCCGTCGCGCGCGGGCTCGGTGACCAGCACGTATTTGGCCTTGCGGCCCTCGGCCTCGATCAGCGCTCGCGAGGTCGGGCTGCCGATCTCCTCGTCCGAAACGTAGAGCTGGGTGATGCCGAGCGGCGGGCGCGCGTCATCTGCGCAGATCTGCCGGAACGCATGATAGGCGAGATAGGCGCCGCCCTTCATGTCGTAGATGCGGGGGCCGAACGCGCTGTCGCCTTCGATCTTGAATGGTAACCGGTCGATGAATCCCATCGGATGAACTGTATCGAGATGGCTCAGCACCAGAATGCCCGGTGCGTCCTGCCCCCAGGACGAGCGTGCGACCAAATGATCGCCGCAGCCGTCACGTCCCGCAATGCGTTCGACTTTGGCCGGCAGGTCGCGATAGCCCGAGGCCACGAGATCAGCCAGTCTGTTGACCTGATCCGGCCGCTCCGTCGGTGACTCGATCTCGACCCAGCGGCGAATGCCGTCGAGAATCGACGTGGTTTCGAACGGGTTGCTGGACATGTTGTTGTTGCTGCCTGTGAATTCGCTTTATCATTCAGCGCACGCGAGCATGATCCGGAAAAGCGCGAAGCTTTTCTCCGAAAAGATCATGCTCAAACAACGAGCTAAAGCGCGATGACTGATCGCGCCTTAGCGTGCGCCGGAATGACATATTCCAGATTTGACGATCTCTCAAACGGATATGGCCGGATCAGGCCTGTTCGGACGCCTCGCGCGCCGCGATCTGCTCGACCAGTTCGACGATGCTGCGGCGGAGCTTGGCGTCGGCGATGCGCGTGAAGGCGCGGGTCAGGGCCAGGCCTTCGGCGGTTGCCAGAAAATCGGAGACATAGCTCGGCGAGGCGCCCTCGCTGAAGCCGTTCTCGGTCCTGACGCCGCTCGGGCCGCCGTCGAACAGGAAGGAGACCGGCACCTGCAGGATTTCGGAGATCTGCTGCAGCCGGCTGGCGCCGACGCGATTGGTGCCCTTCTCGTATTTCTGCACCTGCTGGAACGTCAGGCCTAACGCCTCGCCCAGTTTCTCCTGACTCATGCCGAGCATGATACGTCGCATGCGGACGCGGCTGCCGACATATTTGTCAACAGGATTGGGCGCTTTGGTGGACATTTCCAACTCTCCTAAGGGATTGCGCGCCCGTGGCTGAGGCAAGTTGGAAGTGGAGTATGCCTCAGGCGCCGGTGCCGTCAAATCCTGCAAGGAGGATCGGGACGAAATGCGGACAATTTGCGCAAAGGGGCTGACTTGGCTTGTGATTTCGCGTGGACCCGTACAATGCGAAGTGCACGGTCGATCTGTCAACTGGTGGAATCGCGCTGAGGTAAATTTCGACACTTTTTCGGGTTCGGCGACAACTGCCGATATCTGTGGTCAGGCCTTTCGCCTCACAAAACGGCGCCGCAGCACGAACGCCAGCGCTGTGATCACAATCACAGCGGCGGGGATGTTCCCGATGCGCGCATAGATCGTCGGCGCCAGGGCCGTGGGCAGGCCGGCATCGAGCACGCCTTCGATGCCGAGCCCAAGCTGTGCAACGATCCGCCCAACCGGGTCGATGATGGCCGAGACGCCCGTATTGGCGGCGCGCACCATCGGCAGGCCTTCCTCGATCGAGCGCAGCCGGGCCTGCTGCAGGTGCTGATAGGGGCCGGTCGAGATTCCGAACCAGCCGTCATTGGTGACATTGACGATCCAGCCGGGACGGTCGTCGCGGCTCACCACATTGCCGGGAAATATCGCCTCGTAGCAGATCAGGGGCAAAGCGCGCGGCGCGTTCGGAATGTCGAGGGTCCGGCGGATTGTGCCCGGAATGTAGCCGCCCTGCATCTTGGTCAGCTGCTCGAAGCCGAGCTTCTCCATCCAGTCCTGGAACGGCAGATATTCGCCGAACGGCACCAGATGCAGCTTGTCGTAGACCGCGAGCACGCTGCCATCATGGTCGATCACGTAGATCGAATTGTAGGCGCGCGTGACGCGGACGCCGGGCGGCAGATCGGGCGCACGCACTGAACCTGTGATCAGCACGGTTCCCTTTGGCAGCAGCTCGGCAATCTGCGCCATCGCATCGGCTTCCTTGGTCAGGAAGAACGGAAACGCGGATTCCGGCCAGATCAGGATGGTGGAATCGCTCACGCCTGTGGAGTGCGGCCCCGAGGCCCGATCCGACAGAGTGAGATATTTCTGCATCACCGCCGCCTTGGCGGAGTAGTTGAACTTGGCGTCCTGCTGCAAATCGGGCTGCATGATGCGGAGCTTGACGCCGTCGACCATCCTGGTCGGCTCCTGTGAGAGACGGACTGCGCCGAACGCCAGCATCGCCGCCAGAACCAGCACGGCTGCGACCGGTGCGCGCCACGGCTTGCGGCCGCGTGAGGCGCCGTCGATCAGCACGGCGGGGCTCGCGAAGATCGCGACCGCCAGGAACGTCATGCCCCACAACCCGATCAGCGACGCCGTCTGGGCGAGCGCCAATGGCTCGGTCAGCGCGTAACCGAACGCATTCCACGGAAAGCCGCTCAGGAGATGACCGCGCAGCCACTCCGATATCGTCAGGCTGACGGCGAGCGCCAGCACGCGCGAGGCATCGCGCGGCCAGATCAGCCGCGCCAGCGCGAAACCGAAGGCGGTGAACAGCGCGAGATAGGCGGGCAGGCCGAGCACGGCGAACGGCGTCAGCCAGGCGAAGGTCTGCGCATCGACGAAGAACGCGTAGCCGATCCAGTACAGGCCCGGCACGAAGTAGCCGAGGCCGAACCAGAAACCGGACAGCGCCGCCGCGGGCACGCCGCGCCAGCGCCCGGCGGCACTGCCGTCGATCAGCCAGACCGCGATGGAAAAGGTCAAAAACAGAACGGGCCAGGCGTTGAACGGCGCCATCGCCAGTGACGACAGCGCGCCGGCTGTGAGTGCGAGGACGGCGCGCTTCCATCCCCAGGTCAGGATGACCGCAAGGCCGATCGATCGGAGCCGGTCGGAGAGCCTCACTGCGGTCCGGCTCCCTCGCCGGGCGGCGGCAAATTGTCATTCGCCTGTGGCGTTCCGGAGTCCGGGGACTGCTCGCGGCGCCGCTCGCGCTCCTTGCGCGGCGTCGGCCGTTCCTTGCGCGCGCTGATTCGCACCCGCTTGACCCGTCGCGGATCGGCGTCGAGCACCTCGACCTCGTAATTGCCGGGCCCCGAGATCACCTCGCCGCGCACCGGCAGCCGGCCGACAAACGACACCAGATAGCCGCCGAGCGTCTCGACCTCCTCGCCGGCCTCGCCGATCACGAAATCATCGCCGATCACCGAGCGGACATCGTCGAGGCTGGCGCGCGCGTCGGCGATGAAGGAGTTGTCGGCCTGCCGAACGATCGACGGCGGTTCGTCCGAATCGTGCTCGTCGTCGATCTCGCCGACGATCTGCTCGACGATATCCTCGATCGACACCAGCCCGTCGGTGCCGCCATATTCGTCGACCACCAGCGCGAGATGGATGCGCGAGGCCTGCATCTGCGCCAAGAGGTCGATCGCGCGCATCGACGGCGGGATGTAGAGCAGCTTGCGGATGATATTGGCGTCCGCCAGCGGCAGTGCGAGATCGACCGTGCGCAGGTCGAGCCCTGCCGGGAACGGCTTCTTGCGCTTCGTCTTGGTCGCGTCGGTGACGCGCGCTCTCGCGGTCATGAAGGCGAGCAGGTCGCGGATATGCACCATGCCCTCGGGGTCGTCGAGCGTCTCGTTGTAGACGACGAGCCGCGAATGCGCGGCGCTCTCGAACAGGCTCATCAATTCGCCGAGCGGAATGTCGCGCTTGACCGCGACGATGTCGGCGCGGTGCACCATGACGTCGGCGATCCGCCGCTCGTTCAGCGACAGGATGTTGCGCAGCATGGTGCGCTCGATCGCCGAGAAGCCGACATCGTCGGGCGTCGAGGCGTCGAGCACCACCTGCAGGTCGTCGCGCACCGAGCCGGCCTTCCAGCCGAACAGCGTACGGATCGCGCGCACCAGCCAGCCTTCGGCGGGCGCACGTTGCACCTCGCCTTCGTGCACGACGGCGGGCAGGTTGCCCACGTTGCGCGGATTGTCGTGCGTTGGTTCGGAATCCGGCATGTCAGGCGGTCCGATCCGCATAGGGGTCGGGAATGCCGAGAGAAGAGAGGATCTCGCGCTCGAGCGCCTCCATGTCCTCGGCATCGTCGTCGTTCTCGTGGTCGTAACCGATCAGATGCAGGAAGCCATGCACCGCGAGATGGCTCAAATGATGGTCGAACGGTTTCTGTTCTTCATCGGCCTCGCGCCGCGTCGTCTCATAGGCGATCGCGATATCGCCGAGCATGCGCGGGGCATCGTCCTCGCCGCCGGCGCCTTCGGGCTGCAGCGCCGGAAACGACAGCACGTTGGTCGGCTTGTCGATGCTGCGCCAGTTGGCGTTGAGCGTGCGGATGCCGGCGTCGTCGGTCAGCATCACCGCAAGCTCGGCGTCGGCGACATCGGCATCGGCGATCGCGGCGGCAGCCTCGATCGCGCGATGGATCACCGCGTCGGCGTCGGGCTCGGCCTGCCAGCAGTCGGCGGTGACGAGAACCTCGGTTGCAGGAAGAGCAGACACGGTCGTTTCAAAATCTGCGTTATGGCCGGAACCCGCGTCGTGCGGGCTCGCGGCCGAAGCTATTGGTCTCAAGATCTGGCGTTTGCCGGCTTTTGCGGCAATCCCTCATAGGCGGCCACGATGCGCGCCACCAATTCATGGCGGATCACGTCCTCGGCCTTGAAATGCACCTGGGCGATGCCCTCGACGCCATCGAGCAGCTTCACGGCTTCCGTGAGCCCCGAAGCCTGGCCATGCGGCAGGTCGACCTGCGACGGGTCGCCGGTGACGATCATCCGGCTGTTCTCGCCGAGACGTGTCAAGAACATCTTCATCTGCATCGTCGTGGTGTTCTGCGCCTCGTCGAGGATGATGGCGGCATTGGTCAGGGTGCGGCCGCGCATGAAGGCGAGCGGCGCGATCTCGATCTCGTTGCCTTGCAGCGCGCGTTCGACGACGCGGGCATCCATCAGATCGTACAGCGCGTCATAGATCGGGCGCAGATACGGATCGACTTTCTCCTTGAGGTCGCCGGGCAGGAAGCCGAGCCGCTCGCCGGCCTCGACCGCGGGCCGGGTCAGGATGATGCGATCGACCTCCTTGCGCTCGAACAGTTGCGCCGCATGGGCGACCGCGAGCCAGGTCTTGCCGGTGCCGGCCGGACCGACGCCGAACACCAGCTCGTGCCGCTTCAGCGCGCGGATGTAGGAATCCTGCGCCGCGGTGCGGGCGCGCACCGGACGCTTGCGCAGATTGATGGTCTCGAAGGTCGGCTTGGCGGTCTTGTTGTCGAATTCGAACAGCGATCCCTGCGCGATCACGGCGCGGATCGCACCTTCGACCTCGCCCTGATCGAGATCGTGGCCCTCGACGGCCTGCGCATAGAGCGTCTCGAGCACCCGCCGCGCGGCGTCGCAGCCGTCGCGGGAGCCTGCGATGGTGAGGTGATTGCCGCGGGAATCGACCACGACGCCGAGCCGCCGCTCGATCAGCGCCAGATTCTGTCCGTAGGGGCCGACCAGTGCGGATGCGGCGCGGTTGTCGTCGAAATCGATGACGACCTGGGTCTCAGGTGGAATTTGCATGTCGCGGTCAGGTTTGCGGCTGGGAGCAAGCGAAGGCGAATCCGATGCGCTTTTGGGCAAGGATTTCAGGCTCCAATGGTCTGCGAAATGAAATTTGGTGCGGCTGTCGTGGCCAGCTCGCCGATCAGGCTGTAACGCTCGAGGCTGTCGATCCTCACGGAGCGGACCTGGCCGATAATGTCAGGCGATGCCATCACATGGGCAGGCTGCAGATAGGCGGTGCGGCCGACGATCTGTCCCGGATTGCGCGCGGCGCGCTCGAACAGCACTTCCACCGTCGTGCCGATCGCGGCCCGGTTGAAGGCCGACTGCTGGCTGTCGATCAGTTCCTGAAGCCGCCCCAAGCGCTCGTCCATCTCGGCTGCTGACACCGTCTCCCGCATCTCCGCCGCCGGCGTGCCCGGCCGTGGCGAATACTTGAATGAATATGCCGCAGCGTACCCGATTTGCGTGACAAGCGCGAGAGTGGCGGAAAATTCTTCCTCAGTCTCTCCGGGGAAGCCCACGATAAAATCTGATGAAAAAGCAATGTCTTGCCGCGCGGCACGGAACCGGTCGATGACGCGCCGGTAGTCATCGGCGGTATGTTTGCGGTTCATGGCGGCGAGGATTCGGTCCGCCCCCGATTGCACCGGCAGGTGCACGAACGGCATCAGCTCGGGCAAATCGCGATGCGCCGCGATCAGCTCGTCGTCGACGTCGCGGGGATGGCTGGTCGAATAGCGCAGCCGTCTGACGCCGGGAATGGTGGCGAGCCGCTGCAACAATTTGCCGAGCGGCCAGACGCGGCCGTCGGGACCTTCGCCGTGATAGGCGTTGACGTTCTGTCCGATCAGCGTGAATTCGCGCACACCGTTGTCGGCGAGCTGCTTGACGTCGTCGATGATCCTGGCGACCGGACGCGAGACTTCCGCGCCGCGCGTATAGGGCACCACGCAGAAGGTGCAGAACTTGTCGCAACCTTCCTGCACCGTGACGAAGGCGGAGATGCCGCGGGCGCGGATCGCATCCGGCTTCGGCTGCGGCAGGAAGCCGAACTTGTCCTCGACCGGGAATTCCGTTTCCAGTGCGCGGCCGTTTTCCTCGGCGCGCTTCAGGAGCGCGGGCAGATGATGATAGCTCTGCGGCCCGACCACGATGTCGACGGTCGGCGCACGATGGATGATCTCGGCGCCCTCCGCCTGCGCGACACAGCCTGCGACCGCGATCTTCATCTCGCGGCCCTGGCGCGCGGCCTCATCCTTGGCGACCCTAAGCCGCCCGAGTTCGGAATAGACCTTCTCCGACGCCTTCTCGCGAATGTGGCAGGTGTTGAGGATCACGAGGTCGGCGTCATCGGCGCTCGCGGTCTCGACAAAGCCCTCGCTGGCCAGCGTGTCCACCATGCGCTGCGCATCGTAGACGTTCATCTGGCAGCCATAGGATTTGATGTGCAGCTTGCGCGGCGTCGTCATGGAACCCTGAATGCGAAAAGGAAACGGCGCCATCGGGGCGCCGGGGCTGAAATATAGCTTAAACCGGCGAAAAGCCAGCTTTTCACCCCGTCATTCTGGGATGGTCCGAAGGACAAGACCGCAGATGCACAATTGTGCATCGGGGAATCTCGAGATTCCGGGTTCGCTCCCCACGGTCGCGCCCTGGAATGACGGAGTGGGCTCAGCCGGCGATCTGGACTTCAGCCCCGATTTTAGCGATCAAATCGGGCAATTGGCGCATATCGGCGAATGTGACGGCGGCGCCGGCCTGGCGCAGCAGGTCCTCATGATCAGCCGTGCAGTGGCTGCCGCCGTGGAAACCGAGCACGGTCATTCCGGCGGCGCGGGCGCCGGTGACGCCGGCCACGCTGTCCTCGATCACGACGCAGCGCGAAGGGCGCGCGCCCATCTGGGCGGCCGCGAACAGGAAGAGATCGGGGGCCGGCTTGCCGCGCTTGACCTGCGTGGCGGAGAAAATATGCGGCGCGAGCTGGTCGTAGAGCCCGGCGCAGGTCAGGCCGTGATGGATCTTTTCCGGCGTGCCGCTCGACGCCACGCATTTCGGCAATTCGAGCGCGGCGATCGCGTCGCCGACATGCGCGATGGCGCTGAGATCGTCGGCATAGAAGCTCAGCGTCGCATGCTTGACGTCGGCCTCGAATGTGTCGGGCAACGCACGGCCGATCTCGCTCTCCACGATCCGCCGCGCCTCGCGGTCGGACACGCCGAGGAAGCGCTTCAGCACGCCGTCCGGCGTGATCGGAAAGCCGTGACGGGTCAGCGTCTCCGCATGCGCGCGACACGAGATCACCTCGCTGTCAACGAGCACGCCGTCGCAATCGAAGATGACGAGATCGAAGCCCACCCGGTTTACGACTTGCTGTCTTCGTCGAGTGGGACGCAATAGAGCTCGAGACGGTGATCGACCAGCTTGTAGCCGAGTTTGCGTGCGATCTCGGCCTGCAGTTTCTCGATTTCCTCTGAGGTGAATTCGATCACCTTGCCGTCGCGCAGATTGATCAGGTGGTCGTGATGGCTCTCGGGCATCTGCTCGTAGCGCGCGCGGCCCTCTCGGAAGTCGTGACGCTCGATGATGCCGGCGTCCTCGAACAGCTTGACGGTGCGATAGACCGTCGAGATCGAAATCTTGTCGTCGACCGCGACGCAGCGGCGGTACAGCTCCTCGACATCAGGGTGATCCATGGCCTCCGCCAGCACCCGCGCGATCACGCGGCGCTGTTCGGTCATGCGCATGCCGGTCGCGGCGCAGCGCGCCTCGATGCCGGTATTTTTATGCGCAGGCGGGATTTTCACCGTGGTCATGGGTTTCAGGCCGTATTCTTCAAACCTTGGGTGGCAGAGCGGGGGCTTTTCTGCCATCGCGCGGATGTTACGACAAGTCGCGCCGCATCAGAAGTGCGTTCAAATGTTCCCCGCCGGGCTGCTTGTAATAGCGTTCGCGGCGGCCGATCACGCCGAATCCGGCCCTTTCATAGAGCCGTCGCGCCGGCTGATTGTTCTCTTCCACCTCGAGGAAGATGGTGCGGATGCCGCGGCCGGCAAGATGGCCGAGATGGGTCAAGAGCAGGTCGCGCGACAGGCCGCGCCCGCGCTGATTGGAATCGATCGCAATCGACAGGATTTCCGCTTCGTCCGCCGCCATCCGCGACACGGCGAAGCCGATCACCTT
This sequence comes from Bradyrhizobium sp. th-b2, assembly GCF_000426785.1. Classification (NCBI taxonomy): domain Bacteria; kingdom Pseudomonadati; phylum Pseudomonadota; class Alphaproteobacteria; order Hyphomicrobiales; family Nitrobacteraceae; genus Bradyrhizobium; species Bradyrhizobium sp. th-b2. The sequence continues at coordinate 21,322 of NZ_AUGA01000027.1, read as the reverse complement.
GCGTCCCTGCCGCAGCCGGTGCACCAGCGTGTTGCGCTCGGTCAGCATCGTTTCGAATTCGCCTTCGCCCCAGCCGCGGTGAAACGACGCGCCGTGCAATTGCGCGAGCCGCGCCGCGTCACGCAGGGATGCGGGCTCGACCGCGGGCGTGCCGCCGCCCCACCATCGTGACAGCCAGCCGGTCATGTCGATGGCGGCGTGCTGACTTCGAGGCGATCCTTCGGCGGCTTCGCGTCGGGTGCGCGCAGATAGAACGGCCGCGGCGGTGCAGTGTCGGGATCGACGGCCGCGCCGACCCAGGCAACCCAGGTAATGTCAGGCGCTGGCTGCCTGTCGACCTTGACCGGCGGCGTGGCGTCCGCAGGCCAGCGCTCGGCAAGGATATTTGCGGCGTTGCCGACCAGATGCAGCGCGCCGAACTGTGCGGCCTCGAGCGCTTCCGCGATCGGCGCAACCTTTGGCTTGAGCATCAAGCTGCCGTCGCCGCCCACCAGCTGGAAATAGACGTGGTCGTGCCGCGCATCGATCGCCGAAAGGATCGCGTGCTCGCCATTCTCGGCAACCACGGGCGCGGCGTAGGCCGCGAGCGTCGACAGCCCGACCACCGGCTTTTCCGCTGACAGCGCGAGGCCGCGCGCTGCCGAGAGGCCGACGCGGAGGCCGGTGAAACTGCCGGGGCCGGTGGTGACGGCGATGCGGTCAAGCCCTGCAAAGCCGATGCCGCTCTCTTTCATCACCCGGGCGATCAGCGGCATCAGCGCCTCGGCATGGCCGCGCTGCATCGCCTGGGATTCGATGGCGATGGTATTGCCTGAGGTGGTGTCGAGCACCGCCGCGGAGCAGGCGTCGAGCGCGGTATCGATGGCGAGAATCATCATGGGAGGGCGAATAGCGAATGGGGAATGGCGAATTGGCAATTACAGGAGAACGCTATTTGCCATTCGCCACGCGCCATTCGCCGCTCCATCACATCGGCCGGACTTCCTGCACGTCGGGCACGAAGTGCCGCAGCAGGTTCTGGATGCCGTGCTGCAAGGTCGCGGTCGATGACGGGCAGCCGGCGCAGGAGCCCTTCATGTTGAGATAGACGATGCCGTCCTTGAAGCCGCGGAAGGTGATGTCGCCGCCGTCATTGGCGACTGCGGGACGCACGCGGGTCTCGATCAGGTCCTTGATCTGCTCGACTGTTTCGGCGTCTGCCTCGTCGAAGAACTCGTCTTCCTCATCGCGTGCGTCGTCGCTTCCAGCGGTGCCGTCGGCGAGCAGCGGCGCGCCGGACATGTAGTGCTCCATGATCGCGCCGAGGATCGCGGGCTTGAGGTGCTGCCAGTCGCCGTCCGCCTTCGTCACGGTGACGAAGTCGGCGCCGTAGAACACGCCGGTGACGCCGGTGACGGCGAACAGCCGTTCGGCAAGCGGCGAGCGCGCGGCGGATTCCGGCGATGAGAATTCCATGGTGCCGCTGTCGAGCACCGTGCGGCCCGGAATGAATTTCAGGGTGGCGGGATTGGGTGTGGCTTCGGTCTGGATGAACATTTGCTGTCTCCGGCGTCGCCGGTTCAAGGCCGGCGCGTTGGGTTCCCCTACCAGATGGCAATTAAAAAGCCCGCGATCAAGCCGCAAAACCGCGGTTCCAGGCCCGCATCCATGCTCTGGAGCGGTTTCGGAGCCGATAACGCTAGGACAGGGCGTCGATCTCGGCGTCAGACAGGCCGCCGGGCACGATGGTCACGGGGATCGGGAATGCCCCCACGGTCTTGGCCATGGTGGTGATGATCGGCCCGGGCCCCTCGGCGCCCGGATTGGCGGCCAGCACCAGCATCGCGATATCGACGTCCTTTTCGATCACGTCGAGGATCTGCTCGACAGGGTCGCCCTCGCGAATCACCCGCTCCGGGGTGATCGCGGCGATCCCGTTGGCGCGGCCGGCGGCGCGGTCGAGCGCCTCGTTGGCGGCTTCCTCGGCCTCCGCGCGCATAATGTCGGCCACCCCGAGCCATTGCTGGTTCTGGTCCTCGGTCTCGATCACCCGCAGCATCAGGACGCCGCCGCCGACCCGGATGGCCCACCGGCTGGCGTAATAGACCGCACGGTCCCATTCCGCCGTGTCGTCAACGATGACGAGGCATTTCGGCTTGTGACCTGTCTCGTAGCTTCGTCGCTGGGTGGTCATGCATGTCCCGGTGCTGGCCACGAGCATGATCCGGAGCCGGAGGCCGCGTCAGCGAAAAGTGTGAAGCGGTTTTCCGAACCAGATCATGCTCAAACAAGGCCCATGGTGCCACGGCGCGGCCGTTTCCGACAAGCGGCGTTGCAGCGTCGGAGCGCGTTCTAGCTTGCGCGATCCCACGGGATAGGAGCGGGCGCCTTCGCAAGTGCGACACTGGCCTCATCGGCGTGGGCGACCGCAATGATGTGCCGATACTCGAACGGCAACTCGGTTCCGAGCCAGAATTGATCGTTTTCTGCGATCGAGTTGGGCTGGTTGTCCAGCATCCCGATATAGCCGGTCGGGGTACGTTCGCGGACGATCACCCACATTCGCTCCACGGCCCCGTGTTCGTCACCCTCGACGGCGATCTTGAAGATCAACTTGGCGAGGTCGCCGGGCTGGAGAAGGCGCCGCAGCGCCAGATCCGGGATGTGAAAGGTTGCCGGAGCCGCGCGCTGGTATTCCTCGCCATCTTCAAGACACCAGCCGTCTCTGACGTAATCGGGTGTCCTCACGAACCTACAGCGTTCGTTGAACGCTCTCCCTAGCGCGGGCGGATGAAGCCGACGATGTCCTTGGTGATGCGCATGGTCTCGTCGGCGATGCCGCGGGCGCGGTTGGCGCCGTCGGCCAGCACTGCGTCGACATGGCCGGGATCGGCCACCAGCTTCTTCATCTCGGAGGCGATCGGCGCCAGTTTTGCGACGCACACCTCGACCAGCGCGTTCTTGAAGCTGGAGAATTGCCCGCCGCCGAACTGCGTCAGCACCTCCTGCTTGGAGACGCCGGCGAGCGCGGCATAAATGCCGACCAGATTGTCGGCCTCGGGCCGCGGCTCCAGGCCCTTCTCCTCCGACGGCAGCGGCTCCGGATCGGTCTTCGCCTTGCGGATCTTCTGCGCGATGGTATCGGCGTCGTCGGTGAGGTTGATGCGCGAATTGTCCGACGCGTCCGATTTCGACATCTTCTTGGTGCCGTCGCGCAGGCTCATCACCCGGGTCGCCGGCCCCGTGATCAGCGGCTCGGGCTGCGGGAAGAGCAGACCGTCGGCAAAGCCGTGGCCGCGGATCGAATCCGCGAAGTCGTTGTTGAACTTCTGCGCGATATCCCGCGATAGCTCCAGATGCTGCTTCTGGTCCTCGCCGACCGGCACATGGGTGGCGCGGTACAGCAGGATGTCGGCGGCCATCAGCACCGGATAATCGTAGAGACCGATGGAGGCGTTCTCGCGGTCCTTGCCGGCCTTCTCCTTGAACTGCGTCATGCGGTTCAGCCAGCCGATCCGGGCCACGCAGTTGAAGATCCAGGTCAGCTCGGCATGGCCGGCGATCTGGCTCTGGTTGAACACGATGTGCTTCCTGGCATCGATACCCGAGGCGATGAAGGCCGCGGTCACCTCGCGGGTGTTGCGCGCGAGCTCGGCCGGGCCCCCCCAGACCTCGACGCCTTGCGTGATCGCATGCATGTCGACGACGCAATAGATGCAGTTATGGGTCTGCTGCATCTTCACGAAGTTGACGATGGCGCCGAGATAGTTGCCGAGGTGCAGATTGCCCGTCGGCTGGACGCCTGAGAAAACCCGTTCAACGAACGCCATGGTCTCGATTCCCGGAAATGGTCGGCTTTGCGGCGTCGTTTGCCATTTAAGCCCAGCGTGCGCAAGTCAGGCGGGGCGCCTTTGCCTGACGGCGTTAACCGCCTCGCGCCAGCCGGTGACGCCGAAAAGCTGCAAGAACAGCCCGTAACCGGCGATGCCGGCCACAATCAGCGTGAGGAGGGCGGCCGCCTGCACGAAACCGTGGCTGCCCGCCAACAGCGCACCCGCCGCGAGCCACAACAGGGCGCCCATCGCAAGCGCTGCGCCCAGGATGCGCGGCAGCCGGCGGCGCGCATCGGCGTCGATCGAGAAGCCGAAGCTCGCGGCGCCCTTGCGGATCAGCGCCAGCGCATTGCTCCAGGCGCCGAGCGCAATGCCCGCGGCAGTTCCGCTCGCCCCGAAGATATGGCCGAACAGGAAGGCGGCCGCGATCGCAACAACGATGGCCTTCAGCGTCGCCAACAGCGGCGTCAGCGTGTCCTCGCGCGCGAAAAACGCCGGCGACAGCGCCTTCACCAACACATGCGCCGGCAAGGCCAGCGTCAGCCAGATCAGGGCCTGCGCGGTGGCCGCGGTATCCTCTGCGGTGAATGCGCCATGCTCGAACAGCATCCGCACGATCGGGCCGCTCAGCAGCAACAGGCCGAGCGTCGCCGGCAGCGTCAGCCCGGCCGCAAGCTCGAGCGCGCGCGATTCCGCATGCGCGATTGCGCTAGATTCGCCGCTGCGCACGGCGCGCGTCATTTCCGGGATCAGCACGGTGCCCATCGCGACGCCGACAATGCCGAGCGGCAGCTCGAGCAGGCGGTTGGCGAAATAGAGCCAGGACACCGCCGATGGCGAAGTGGACGCGATCACCGCGCCGGCCACCATGAGCCATTGCGGCGCGCTGCTCGCGACCATGCCGGGGATCGCGCGGCCGAGAAAGCTGCGCATGTCGGGATCGAAGGAGACGCGGAGCGGCGAGGCGAGTCCTGCGCCGCGCAGTGCCAGCATCGAGAGCTGCAGCAAGCCGGCGACGCCGATGGTTGCGGCCATCACCAGCGCGGCCTGCACCGGCTCCTGTTGCCGCACCAGCAGCACGGCCATCACTGAAATCAGCGCGATGTTGAACAACAGCGGCGCGAACGCGGTCAGCGCGAAGCGGCCCTGCGCGTTGAGCAGCGCCATCATCACGGTGACGGGACCGGCGAAGGCGAGATAGGGCAGCATCAGCCTGGCGATGTCGACGGCGAATTGCAGCGTGTCGCGGCCGACGAAACCCGGCGCGATCGCCGCGATCACCAGCGGCATCACGACGCCGATCACGAGCGCGGCCGCGATCACAGCGGCGCTGATCGTGCCGAGCACGCGGCCGGCAAAGGCGCGCGCGGCCGCTTCGCCATCGCTGTCGCGAACCTTGAGCCAGGCCGGCACCAGCGCCGCATTCAGCCCGCCCTCGGACAACAGCCGCCGCACCACATTGACGAGCTGAAACGCCGCCAGGAAGGCATCCGCCACCGGACCCGCGCCAAGCAGCGCCGCGATCACGGAATCGCGCACGAAGCCGAGCAGTCGCGAGGCCAGCGTTCCCGAGGAGACGGTGAGGAAGGAGCGGAACATGGGGTCTGTATAGCAGCCGCGTGCCTTGCTGCCAGCGCCACTCTACCAGCCCCGTCATCCTGAGGTGCGAGCCTCTTCGGCGAGCCTCGAAGGATGAATCGGCCACAGGCCGGGCCGTGCATCCTTCGAGACGCGCTACGCGCTCCTCCAGCGACAAAGGCTTCGCCTTTGCGCGGGGATGACGGGTTAATAGGGTGTGGTCCCGATCGATTCGTTCCGAACAGCCCTGCTTGCTGCCCTAAGGCGTAACGTGATAGGTCGCGGCTCTTGTTGGGTGGCGTTAACACAGGGCAGGTCTATGGCTGACGCAAAATATGACGTTCTCGGGATCGGCAATGCGATCTTCGACGTGCTGGTGCAAACCGACGAGGCATTCCTTGCCCGTCACGGCATGACCAAGGGCTCGATGCAGCTGATCGACGAAGCGCGCGCCACCGCGATCTACAGCGACATGGGGGTAGCGACCGAGGTGTCGGGCGGCTCGGCCGCCAACACCATCGTCGGCGTCGGCAATCTCGGCGCCCGCGCCGCCTATGTCGGCAAGGTCAAGGACGACCAGATCGGCCGGCTCTATGTCCACGACATCCGCGCCGCCGGCGTCACCTTCGACACCGCGCCGGCCAAGGCCGGCCCGGCCACCGGCTGCTGCTACATCCTGGTGACGCCGGACGGCGAGCGCACCATGAACACCTATCTCGGCGCCGCGCAGGACCTGACGCCGGACGACATCGATCCAGCGCAGATCGCAGCCGCCAGCATCATCTATCTCGAAGGCTATCTCTGGGATCCGAAGAACGCCAAGGACGCCTTCGTGAAGGCGGCGACGATTGCGCATGGCGCCGGCCGCCAGGTCGCGCTGACGCTGTCGGATTCGTTCTGTGTCGATCGCTACCGCGACGAATTCCTTGATTTGATGCGCAAGGGCATCGTCGACCTGGTGTTCTCCAACGAGTCCGAGCTGCACTCGCTGTACCAGACCTCGGATTTCGACACTGCGCTGAAGCAATTCGGCAAGGACACCAAGCTCGGCGTCGTCACCCGTAGCGAGAAGGGCTGTGTTGTCGTCTCGAAGGATGGCGTCGTGTCAGCGCCGGCCTATCCGATCGACAGGCTCGTCGACACCACCGGCGCCGGCGACCTGTTCGCCGCCGGCTTCCTGGTCGGCCTCGTCCGCAATGTCGGCCATGAGAATGCCGGCCGTCTCGGCGCGCTCGCGGCGGCCGAGGTGATCCAGCACATCGGCGCGCGGCCGCTGGTGTCGCTGAAGGATCTGGCGAAGGGGAAGGGGCTGTTGGTTTAGCCGCAGCTTCACTCGTCATAGCCGGGCTTGACCCGGCCATCCACGTCTTTCTTGCCGTGGAAACCAAGACGTGGATGCCCGGGTCAAGCCCGGGCATGACGATGTTGAGATAGCGCGCTCGCTTTTAAGCCGTCTTCGCCGCCTTCAGCCCGAGCCGCTGCTCCACCGCGTCGCGCATCACGAATTTCTGGATCTTCCCCGTCACCGTCATCGGGAATTCCTCGACGAACTCGACGTAGCGCGGGATCTTGTTGTGGGCGATCTGGCCCTGGCAGAAGGCGCGGATCTCGTCGGCGGTCAGCGTCTCGCCTTGTCGGACCCTGACCCAGGCGCACAGCTCCTCGCCATAGCGCGCGTCGGCGACGCCGAAGATCTGCACGTCCTGGATCTTGGGATGGCGGTAGAGGAATTCCTCGATCTCGCGCGGATAGAGATTCTCGCCGCCGCGGATCACCATGTCCTTGATGCGGCCGACGATGTTGCAATAGCCCTCGTCGTCGATCACGGCGAGGTCGCCGGTGTGCATCCAGCCATTGGCGTCGAGCACGTCTGACGTTTTTTCCTTCTCGTCCCAATAGCCGAGCATGATGCTGTAGCCGCGGGTGCAGAGCTCGCCGCGTCCGCCGCGCGGCACCACCTTGCCGTCGAGATCGACCACCTTGACCTCGACGTGCGGATGGATGCGGCCGACGGTGGAGACGCGGCGCTCCAGCGGATCGTCGGTCGCGCTCTGGAAGCTCACCGGGCTGGTTTCGGTCATGCCGTAGGCGATCGTCACCTCGCGCATGTTCATCTCGGTGTTGACGCGCTTCATCACCTCGATCGGGCAGGGCGCGCCTGCCATGATGCCGGTGCGCAGCGAGGACAAATCGAAGCGCGCGAAGTCCGGATGGTCGAGCTCGGCGATGAACATGGTCGGCACGCCGTACAGCGTCGTGCATTTTTCCTGCGCGATCGTGGTCAGCGTCGCCAGCGGATCAAAGCCTTCGCCCGGGTAGACCATGGTGGTGCCGAGTGTCACCGAGGCGAGATTGCCCATCACCATGCCGAAGCAGTGATAGAGCGGCACCGGAATGCAGATGCGGTCCTGCTCGGTCAGGCGCATGGCGCGACCGGTGAAATAGCCGTTGTTGAGGATGTTGTGGTGGGTCAGCGTCACGCCCTTCGGTGAGCCCGTGGTGCCGCTGGTGAATTGAATGTTGACCGGATCGTCGAACTGCAGGCTGTCGCCGAGCGCCGCAAGCTGCTCGCGATGGCGCTCGCCGCCCATCTGCGACGCCTGCTCGAACGGAATGGTGCCTGGTGCCGCCGGGCCGCCGATCTGGATCACGGCGCGCAATTGCGGCAGCCGCACCGATCGCAACTGGCCGGGCTCCGATGACGCAAGCTCGGGCAGCAGCGTGTTCAGCATCTCCATATAGGCAGAGGTCTTGAACGCGGTCGCCGTCACGATCGCGGCGCAGCCGACCTTGCCGAGCGCGAATTCGAGCTCGCTCAGCCGATAGGCCGGATTGATGGTGACGAGGATCAGTCCGGCTTTCGCGGCGGCGAATTGCGTCAGCGTCCATTCCGGCCGGTTCAGCGACCAGATGCCGATCCGCTCGCCGCGTGTCAGCCCGAGCGCAAGGAAGCCTGCCGCCAGTGCCTCGACGTGACAGGCGAATTCGTTCCAGGTCCAGCGCACATTGTGGCTGGGCGAGACCAGCGCCTCGCGGTCGCCCCATCGCGCCCGTGCGCGGTCGAGGCTGCGGCCGATGGTTTCACCGAGCAGCGGCGTATCGGAAATGCCGCAGACATAGCTGTCTGCTTTGGGTGCCAGGGTCCCGGGTGCCAAGATCGTCCTCCTCGTGGTCGTGTTCGTGTAGCCGCACTTTTTTGTGCAATCTTAGTCGTTTGGCGCCGACAGGACAGGCCCGACCTATGGCGGGCATGAAAAATCCCTCCCCGCGAGGGGAGGGATTTTCCGCTGCTTGATCGGAACCTCAGGCCGCCCGCTGTCCGCTGCCGGCGTCGAGCCCGGCATAGATGCCCTTCTCGAAGCCTGCGAAGGCCTCCAGGCTGTGCATGTCGGCGAACGGCAGCAGCTGGGTCAGGATCACGCCGCAGACGTCGCGCGACGGATCGATCCAGTAATAGGTGTTGGCAAGGCCCGCCCAGGCGAGGCTGCCGGGGCTGCGGCCTTCCGGCGTCTTGGCGGTGTTGATCAGGAAGCTCAGCCCCCACTTCTTCACCTGATCGGGATAGAGGTCGACGTCGTTGGTGTAGGGCGGCGCCGCCGTCGTCATCTTGACGACATTGATGTCGCCCATCTGGTTCTGCCCCATGGCCGCGACGGTCTCGGCCTTCAGCAGCTGGTTGCCGTTGCCTTTGCCCTTGTTGAGGATCATCTGGCAGAACTTGATGTAGTCGGCCGCGGTCGAATAGAGGCCGCCGCCACCCATGTGGAATTCAGGGTTCTGCTCGAGCTCGAACGGGATCGCCGCCAGCGCGCCGTCCTCGCCGCGCGCATGCATGCCGACCAGCCGCTTGCGCATGTCGTCGGATATCTTGAAGCCGGTCTCGCTCATGCCGAGCGGCGCGAACATGTTGTCACGCAAATAAGCATCGAGCTTCTTGCCGCTCGCCGCCTCCACGGCCTTGCCGACGAAGTCGATATTGATGCCGTATTCCCAGCGTGTGCCGGGCTCGTTGGCGAGCGGCGTCTTCAGCGCGGCATTGAGGCACGAGATGATCCCGGGCGTGCCGGTCTTTTCCATGTATTTGCCCATGTCGGCGTTCCACAGGTCGTAGCAGAAGCCGGCGGTGTGGGTCATGAGTTGGCGCAGCGTGATCGGCGTTTTCGCCGGCCGCAGCTTTGGCTCGCCCTTGGCGTCGAAGCCGTCCAGCACCTGTGGTGCGGCGAGATCGGGCAGCAGCTTGCCGATCGGCTCATCGAGCGAGAGTTTGCCCTGCTCGACCAGTTGCATCGCGCCCGCGCAGGTCACCGCCTTGGTCATCGAGGCGATCCAGAACACGCTGTCCGCCGTCATCGGATCGCTCTTGGAGAGGTCACGGTTGCCGAACGCGCCCTGGTAGATCACGTCCTTGCCGGTGGCCGCGATTGCGACGACGCCGGGAATCTCCTTTGCCTCGCTCTTCTGACGCAATACCTGATCAATCTGAGCCTTGCTTTGCATTGGGGGCTTCCTCCGGTGGGGTTTATTGTTTTGAAGTGGGCGGATCATCCTCCCGCTTTTCCGCTCCCGCAAGGCGGGCGCGCTGCGATGATGTCGCGATGTCGTGAAGGCCGGATGGCAGGAACGGTCCTGCTCAGCGGATGTTCACCACGCGCTCACATTTTGCGGTGGACTCCGCGCAAGTCCCGGTGACCTTCGGGGCGGGCCACGGTAACGTGATCGGCAAATTGATTTTCGCACGTGATTTTTTGCAATAACGCATTCAGATCGCTGCACAAACGGTGCGGCGGATTGGGATGGATTTGACGAAAAGATTCGTCATTTCGCGCCTTGCGGGGACGCAGCAAATGATTTCGACATGGAGTGAATGGAAGCGCTATCCGCGGCCGGGCCGCGGCGAGAACATCGAGGCGCCGATCAGCCCGGGTCTGTACGAAGTCCGCTACGCAGGTACCGGCGCGCTGCACTCATTCGAGGCAGTCGATAATGTCGCACAGGCGCTGGCGCTGCTGCAGACCGGCGCCAAATCCTGGTTCGGCCGCCGCGATGCGCGGGCGCAGGCCGACCTCGAATACCGGACCTGTGCGACCTCGAGCAAGGCGGATGCCAAGGCCGCCGCCGAGCGCATGATCGGCCGCCGCGAAACCTATATGTCCGGCGGCGCGCTCTGACCGCGCGCAACGCCGCGTAGCTCCGCGCCAGCTCTCTCTATTCCTCGACGCAGGGTCGCGCCGGCCGCCGGTGCATCGCGGCGCGTTCCGGCCTATATAGGCCGCGAATACCCCCAAGAGAAAATCCCGGGAAATTCGAGTAAATCCAAGGAAATTCGAGGAGTAACGCCATGACCCCGCCCGTTGCCGCACGCGCTACGCAATCCGCAGCCTCCCTCCAGGACCGCCTGAAAGATCCGTCGCTGCTGCGCGACCGCTGCTACATCGACGGCGCCTGGGTCGGCACGCCAGAATTTGCCGTCAACAATCCGGCCACCGGCGCCGAACTGATAAAGATCCCGCAGTTGAGCGCCGATGATGCGACCCGCGCCGTCGAGGCCGCCGAGCGCGCATTCCCGGCCTGGGCCAAGCTGACCGCCAAGCAGCGCTCCAACATTTTGCGCAAATGGTTCGACCTGATCATCGCCAACCGCGAGGACCTCGCGCTGATCCTGACCTCCGAGCAGGGCAAGCCGCTGGCGGAAGCGCTCGGCGAAGTCGACATCGGCGCCGCCTATGTCGAATTCTTCGCGGAGGAAGCCCGCCGCGTCTATGGCGAGACCATTCCGACCCAGCGTCCGGATGCCCGCCTGCTCGCGATCCGGCAGCCGATCGGCGTCTGCGGCGCCATCACGCCGTGGAATTTCCCGAACTCGATGATCACGCGAAAAGTGTCGCCGGCGCTGGCGGCGGGCTGCACAGTGCTGAAACCCGCCAACGAGACGCCGCTGTCGGCGCTCGCGCTGGCTGTGCTGGCCGAGAAGGCCGGCGTGCCCAAGGGAGTGCTCAACATCGTTACCGGTGATGCGCCGCCGATCGGCAAGGTGCTGTGCGAGCATCCGGCGGTGCGCTTCGTCGGCTTCACCGGTTCGACCAACGTCGGCAAGATCCTGTACCGGCAGGCGTCGGTCGGTGTGAAGAAGCTCGGCCTCGAACTCGGCGGCAACGCGCCCTTCGTGGTGTTCGACGATGCCGATATCGATGCTGCCGTCGAAGGCGCCATCGTCTCGAAGTATCGCAACATGGGGCAGACCTGCGTCTGCGCCAATCGCATCTACGCCCAGGACAAGATCTACGATCAGTTCGTCGAGAAGCTGTCGAAGAAGGTCGCGGCGATGAAGATCGGTGATGGCACCGAGCAAGGCGTAACCCAGGGCCCGCTGATCAACATGAAAGCGATCGAGAAGGTCGAGCGCCATATTGCCGATGCCGTGAAGGGCGGCGCCAAGATCGTCACCGGCGGCAAGCGCTCGTCGCTCGGCCGCAGCTTCTTCGAGCCGACCGTGCTGTCGGATGTGCGGCCCGACGCGCTTGTTGCGCAGGAGGAAACCTTCGGTCCGCTCGCACCGGTGATCCGCTTCAAGGACGAAGCCGACGTGATCGCGATGTGCAACGCCTCGCCGTTCGGCCTCGCTTCCTACTTCTATTCGCGCGACATCGGCCGCGTCTGGCGCGTCGCCGAAGCGCTGGAGTCGGGCATGGTCGGCGTCAACTCCGGCCTGATCACGACCGAGGTCGCGCCGTTCGGCGGCGTCAAGGAAAGCGGCCTCGGCCGCGAAGGCTCGCGCCACGGCATGGATGAATATGTCGAGATCAAATATGTGATGATGGCGGGAGTTTAACCCTAGTAACCCTTGCCGATCCGTCGTCCGGCGATTGCCGGGCGACGGAACCTCGACGTGGTCGCGGCCCTCGCCGACCATCTCCGGCCGCGATGCTACTCCGCAGCCAGCGGAGCCGGCGTCGGCGGCGTCCAGCATACGCAGCAATTCCGCCCCAGCGCCTTCGCCTGATACAGCGCCTGGTCGGCGGCATTCATCAGCGCTTCCGTGCCAGCCATGCTGAGCGAGGCTTCGGCGATCCCGATGCTCGCCGTGATCTGGAACGGTGCATCACGCACGCGCAGCGTCTGGGAGGCGATGCGCTTGCGGACGCGCTCCGCAACGATCCTGGCGCGCGACAGATTCGTCTCCGGCAGCACGATGGCGAACTCCTCGCCGCCGACCCGGCCGACAATGTCGGATTTCCGCTTGCCGTGCAGGCAGGCGCCGACCATGGCCTTGATCGCCTCGTCGCCGATGGCGTGGCCATAGCGGTCGTTGACGTTCTTGAAGTGATCGATGTCCACCATCAGCACCGACATCGCGCGGTGGTAGCGCTGGAAACGGCTCCACTCGGCATCCAGCGTGAACAGGAAGTGCCGCCTGTTGAACAGACCGGTCAGCGGATCGGTGGTCGCGAGCCGCTCGAGTTGCTCCGCATTCCGGATCAGATCGGTGACGTCGTAATAGGTGATCATGCGGCCGCCACCGGCCATGGTGGTGCAATGCGCCCGGAGGCGGCGGCCGTCGGGGGTCTGCAACTCGCGGACATGATCGCCCGCCTTGACCTCGGCGATCCGTTTGCTGGCAAAGCCCATGAGCTCCTTCGGCGATGCATGCGGATCGACCGCCCGCCGCGCGCGGGTGATCAACGCGGCATAGGTCGGGCGTGTCGCCGCCTCCTGTTCGTCGATCTCCCAGAACAGCCGTACTTTCTGATTCATGAAGGTTGCCCTGAGATCGGCGTCGAGCAGCAGCACGCCGTCCTGCACGGTTTCCAGCGCGTCGCGCAGCGCCTTCAGCTCATCCGACTGACGGACGATATCGGTGACCTCCACATAGCTCAGCATCCGGCTGCCGTCGGGCAGCGGCGTGCATTGCATGCGGATGACGTCGCCCTTGCTGCGACGCAGATCGAGCCGAAAACTCTCGTTCCGCGCAACGCGCTCGATGCGCTCTGCGACATAGGGTTCGATCCGGTCTGCCGGAATCTCGTAGGCGCCGGTATCGCGGCCGTGGAAGATCAGCTCGGCAAAGGAGGGATGCCGGTCGGCGACCGCATCCGACAGCGCCCACATTCGCCGGAACGCCTGGTTGATGAAACGGGCATTCAGCCTCGGGTCGAGCAGAACGATGCCGAGCGGCACCTGATCGAGCGCCGCCCGCAGGGCCAGCATCTGGCGGCGCACGGCATGATCTCCGCCGGGTTCGGCTGATGCCTTCTCATTCGACGCCGCGCTGTCGGCAGCGTGCTGCAGTTCGAAGGTGACCCCGATCTGCTTTTCGGATTGCCAGGTCCGCCTGCAGGCAAGCACCGCGCTTTCGCTGGCGATCGAGAGCTGGAAGTGCTCGGGAATCCCGAGCCCGCTTTCCAGTTCGATGGTCGCGCCATCGTCGGTGATCCGGCGCACCACGCAATCGATTGCGGATTGGCCGAAGTTGAAGATGACCTTGGCGGCGAGCAGCGTGCGGCCGCGGATTTTGAGATTGGGTACGGACATGGCGGCGTTTCCCAATGAGGAGCCGCTATTCGAAACTCACAGACGTTACAATGGCCCGAGGTTTCTTCTTGGGAGTTCGGTTCCTGCCTAACATGCGGTTGACGGGAACCGGTGATTTTGCCGCAACAGCGCCGTGTTCGCGCGGTTTGGGACGCGTCGTTGAGAGGCTTGCCGGGATCCGTTCGGCCGCCGGACGGACGTTCTCTCACACGCCCTTGTCGTTCGGATTGGCGACCGCGTCCTTCAGCGGCGCGGTCATCGGGAAGTTCAGGTTCACGTTCTTCGGCGGGATCGGCCGCGTGAACCATTTTGCGTAGAGCTCGTGGAATTCGTTGCTCTTCATCATGGCCACCAGCGTCTTGTCGACCAGGGCCTTGAACTCCGGATCGCCCTTGCGGATGATCAACCCGTAGGGCTCGGTGCGGAGGCTGTCGTCGATGATGCGCCAGTTCGCGGGATTGGGGCTGCCCGCGATCAGGCTGGCGAGCAGGATATCATCCATCACGAAGGCATCGCTGCGCCCGGTGGTCAGCGCGAGGAACGAGGCGGCATGATCCGGCGTCAGGATGTTCTTGGTCTGAAAGGTCTTGGCCTGGGCGCGCGCGCTCAACAGGCCGATCGAGGTCGAGCCTGAGGTCAGCGAGACCGGCCGGTCGGCGAGATCCTCGAAGGTCTTGATCGGCGCGTCCTTCTGCACCACCGCGCGGATGCTCGACACGAAGATCGTGGTGCTGAAGGCCACCACCTTCTGCCGCTCCAGCGTGTTGGTGACGGGACCGCAGACGATGTCGATGGTGCCGTTCTCGATCAGCGGGATCTGGGTGGAGAGCTGGATCGGCTGCAGCCTGGTCTGCAGCGAGGGCAGCTTGAGCTCGCTCTTCACCGCATCGACGATCCGCGCACAGAGGTCCATCGCGAAGCCGACCGGCTTCTGGTTGTCGTCGAGATAGGAGAACGGGACCGAGACGTCGCGGTGCCCGAGCCGGATCTCGCCGGCGTCGCGGATCTTGGCCAGCGTGCCGCCGGCCGATTGGGCTTGCGCCGAGGCGGATACCGCAATTGAAAGAAAAGCTATGTAAATCAACTGCTTGAAAGTCTGATTCATCAGATGGCTCTCGACCGTCGGCAGAATTGGATATGATAAGACCAGATTTTATACATGGCATTGCATAATCGGCAAATCGATTTTATACAATCGTGACATGATCGGATATCATGGCCGGGTCACCCAGCGAGAGAGCAGCCGGATGGAACCTGCAACCGCAACAAGCCCTCGAGCGGCCGGACCCCACGGTTCCGCGCCGGACGCCGTGCGCGAAGCGCTGCGGGCTGCGATTAGCTCGGGCGAGCTCGCGCCCGGATTGCAGCTGCGTCAGGACGAACTCGCCGCGCGGTTCGGGACCAGCCGCATCCCGGTGCGCGAGGCGTTGCGCCAGCTCGAGGCCGAGGGTTTTGTCACGTTCCTGCCCAACCGCGGCGCGGTCGTCTCCGACCTGTCGATCGACGAGGTGATCGAGCTGCTCGAGATCCGGATCGCGCTCGAATGTCATGCGTTGCGCTTGGCGATCCCCGCCATGGGCGAGATCGATATCGAGGAAGCGACGAAAATCCTCCGCGCCTACGACACTGAGCCTGATCCGGCGCAATGGGGCGCCTTCAACTGGAAATTCCACGCCACGCTCTACGCGCCGTGCAATCGCCCGCGCCTGCTCTCAATGATCGAGGCGAATTACGGCCATGTCGGCCGCTTCACACGGGCGCTGGTGTCGCAGGCGACCGGCAAGGAACGTCCGCAACGCGAGCATTACAAGTTGCTCGAATTCTGCCGCGACGGCGAGGCCAAGAAGGCGGTCCGGCTGCTGCGCGAGCATATCGAGGAAACGCAGAAGACGCTGCGCTCGGCACAGCGTCAGGCGTTACGCGATCCGGGCTAGCTCCACCTGATCGCTCGGACAATTTGAATCGTCGCAGGCCCCGTTGCGGCCTTTGGGAGACTACGCGTGAAGACCAATGACGTCGAAATCCTGGTGATCGGTGCGGGCATCGTCGGCATCGCCACGGCCTATTACCTCGCGGTCCAGCACAAGCGCGCGCGTCTGCTCATCGTCGACGAGGGCCAGCCGATGGCATTGACCTCGGCGCAGTCGGGCGAGAACTACCGCAACTGGTGGCCGCATCAGACGATGGCTGATTTCACTGACCATTCCACCGACCTGATGGAGGAGATCGCGCGCCGCAGCGACAACCGCATCCACATGACGCGGCGCGGATATCTCCTGGTCACGCGCGAGGAGCGACCTGAGGAATTGCTGCAGCAACTCTACGCCGGCTATGGCGAGCAGGCCGCAAAGCTGATCCGCTTGCATGAGGGCGTAAGCCGCGGCTATCTGCCGCCGCATTCGGCGGACTGGCAGAGCGCGCCCGATGGTGTCGACGTCCTGCTTGGCCGCGATCTGATCGCGGCGCATTACCCGTCCTTCGACAAGGAGGTCGCGACCGCGCTGCACATCCGCCGTGCCGGCGACATCAGTGGCCAGCAGCTCGGCCAGTACATGCTGGAGACCATGCGGCCGCTTGGTGCGCAATTCCAGCAGGCAAAAGTCGTCGGCATTGCAAAGACCGATCGCTTCGCCGTCGATGTGCTGGCCGATGGCGCGCGACAAACCATCAAGGCCGACATCATCGTCAACGCGGCGGGCCCGTTTGCGGCGCATGTCGCCGCGATGCATGACGAGCAGCTTCCGATCGTCAACGTGCTGCAACAGAAGATCGCGTTCGCCGACCGCAACCGCGCGGTCGACCGCAGAATGCCGTTTGCGATCGATCTCGACGGCCAGACCCTGGCCTGGTCCGATGACGAGCGCGAGGCGCTTGCAGCGGCGCCGGAATTTTCGCGCCTGCTGCAGCCGATGCCGGGCAGCATCCATTGCCGGCCCGACGGCGGCGATCACGGCGAGTGGATCAAGCTCGGTTGGGCCTTCAACGCCGAGCAGACCACGGAGCCGGCCCGCGAGCCGGAGCTGAATCCATATTTTCCTGAGGTCGTGCTGCGCGCGGCGAGCCGGCTGCAGCCGCGGCTCGCGCACTATCTCGGCGCGCTGCCGCGCGACCGCGTGCACTATGGCGGCTACTATCCGATGACGAAGGAGAACTGGCCGCTGATCGGCGCGGCGAAGACATCGGGCGTGTTCTTGGCCACCGCGCTGTCCGGCTACGGCACGATGGGCGCGTGTGCCACTGGCGATCTCTGTGCCCGCGCCGTCGTCGGCGCGCCCGTGCCGGCCTTTGCCCGCAGCCTTTCGCTCGCGCGCTATCAGGACAAGGCGCTGATGGACGAGCTCGCGGCCAGCGAGAGCCGCGGATTGCTGTAGCTTAAACCCGACCTTCGTGGCCCGGATGCAGCCAACGGGTCGCGCAAACGCGCGCCCGATGACAGGCTCCGCGAAATCCGGGATTGTAACCACGGACGCTCCCGGACGCGCTCGGCTTCATCCGCGCCCGTCGCGCGCGCACTCAATGGCTATCACTGCCGATGAGCGCCCTGATGCGCCTTGCCGGGGGCCCGAACAAGCTGGCCAAGGGCGTTCTCACCCGTTCCGGCAGCTTCAGCCAGAGGTCGCGGGCCTTGCCCGAGATGAGCGGATGCGGCTGTGGCGACCGCAGCTCAATTGGTGCGGTAAGAGGCAGGTGCGGTGTCAGTGCCGACCAGCTCTGTTGTTGCGCATCGATACGCACCAGCGCGAATGTCGGCCGCCGCTCGCGCGGTGGACCAAGCGTGCTGGCTTGCTCGATCGCCTCGTCGATGTCGCTGACAAATCGGTGGTAGCCATACGCGCCGCCTAGAATGACGTCGTGATAGGCGCGATCGACCATTTTTTGCAGGCTGGGTACGTCGGCGAGCCGCTTCAGCACGTCATCCAGATTGCTGTAGTCCTTTCGGAGCGGAATGTAGTGTTCGTCGGGCCTGATCACGTTGGAGTAGGATCCCTCGAACAACACCAGCCCGGTCTTCAGTCCAATCGCCTCGAAGATCTTCGGGCTCATCTGGCCCATGCTGACATTGTTTTCATGCGGAGCGACGACGCGCCGGTAAAGCTCGTCATCGCTGAGATCCGGCTGCTCCTTCGCCATCGCCAGGACAGCGTTGCGAATATCGCCCCATGCGTCGAGGACATTGGCGCCGCTCTCGGTGCCAAGCATCGCTCTCGTATCCGTCATGAAAGAGAACCAGGCGGAGCCGTTGACCCGCTTGTCTTCCTCCCATTCGATGTCGTGGGGGAGATTGCGAGCGGCGCATTCAGCCTTCATCCGCTGCGCGATAGTGGATTTTTCGAATCCCAATTGCCCGTACCAGATCGGCAGCTTTCTTCCACGGTAAGCGAGCCAGAGGCGTCGTTCCGCCAGCGGTGTGGCCAGCTCGAACGGCAGTTCGTCGGGAACATAGCCCGTCAGGCAGGATCTGAACTTCACGTTCGGCAGTTCGTCGGACGGATAGAACTTTTCGACAAACGGTTTGGGCACGGTCGTGAAGATCGTGTCGACGCCGAGCTTCCTGATCAAGGCGCACGCCTTCCGCGGCATGTCGTATTCGTCCTGGATCAGCAGCACCTTGGGTCCGCTGAAGCTGGACACGAGTTCCACGAACGAGGGCGACATCGTTTCGAACGGCATGCGCACCGAGAAATGAATGACGAGCGCATCGAACAATTCGAGAGGAAAATCGGCCTTGCAATCGAACGTCGCGGCGGCATAGGCCACGTCATGCCTCGAATGGCGCTGGATCGCCATCAGGTGCTGACGGACGAATTCGGTGGCCAGGGCATTCGGGTCGTAGAGAACGAGAATGCTGTGCGATCTGGTGTGAATGACGCTATGCATCGGCTGGCCGCTGCCTCAACGATCTCCGGAATGCCGGTCTCGCAGAATGGAAATGGCCGGCGTCGGCCAATCGAACGGGTTGCCATACCGCGTGAGATAGTCCTCGACGGTCGGGAAATAGTACAGGAGATCGGATGGTCGGAATTGCCCCTCCAGCAGTGCCGTAATGAAGACAACTCTTGAAGCGTTGAGTTGTTCCGTCGCGCCGATGATCGCGATCGCATCAGGCGGAACCGGCTTGCCCGATGCGATATCGTCAAAGCTCGCGATGCAGGCGATGCCCAGGGTCGGATCGATTGCCAGATGCGGTGTCTTGCCGGGCTCGCTCAGGAACAGCATCTGATGATTTCCGACGGCGCCTCCGTCCCAGCCGACAAAGGAAAGCGGCCTGCGATCTGCTTCGCCGAGGAGAAGACGCGAGAAGTAATAGGTCAGCAGGCCGTAGTTCGAGCAGTCGAGATGCTCCGAGCGCAGCAGCTCACCGTATTCCTGCGACGGACATCCTTTGCCGTAGGGCCTGAGATTATGCGCTGCAGTTGAGGCAAATACGTATAAAAGGTCCGCTCGGGTCAGGCTCGACCAGGATTGCGGCAGACAGCGCTGCATGTGTTCCAGCGCCGTCGCTGAAACATCCTGAAGAACATCCGGTCGCTCGGACATCGCATCGCCGGTGATTGCGCCGAGGCGAGGCAATTCGACGATCTTGATCTGGGATAGTGCGCGCGTTGTCCGTAGCGAAGTTATTTTTTTTGCGAAACGAAGAAACATTTTGAAATTGAAGGCTGGCGGAAATATTTCGCTCCGCCTTCTTACTTCAATAAGCCGCTCCATGACAGTCGCCGCCCCGGGATTGTGTCATCTCAACGATGCAATTCGGCGAGCGGGTTGTCAGGTTAAAAATCGGCAAAGCTTCTCATGGCAGCATGTGATCTTGTCCTACGGCGTGATCACACTTCCCGCGCGCGCGGCGCAACGTGCTGATCGCTCACCTGAATCGGCTTCACGCCCGCGACAGGCGCTGCGGCCTCTGCTGCGTGGAGAGGTCGCCTCGCATGTGCGGAAGCAGATGATCCTATTCATTGCCGAAGGCGCCGTGACGACCGACGCCGGAGGCGAAGCGCGTTGCGCCCGACAGCGTCTCACCCGAGGCGATCACATCGAGCCCGCCGCGCATCTCGTTCCCGATCGCCTCCTCCTCGTCGAGGTCCCACTGCCGCAGCGCCGAGAGGCGGTCGGCGCGCATGCAGTTCTGCGGGAAGCGGGCGATGTCATTGGCAAGCGCGATCGCGTGCGCGCGCGTCTCGCCCTTCGGCACCAATCGGTTGGCGAGCCCCATGCGATGCGCCTCCGCGCCGCCGACCGGGCGTCCGGTGAGGATCAGATCGATCGCCTGCGAATGGCCGATCAGCCGCGGCAGGCGGATGGTGCCGAGATCGATCAGCGGCACGCCGAAGCGGCGGCAGAACACGCCGAAGATCGCGTCCTCGGCGACCACGCGCATGTCGGCCCACAGCGCGAGCTCCATGCCGCCGGACACCGCAAAGCCCTCGATCGCGGCGATCACGGGTTTCGAAAGCCGCAGCCGGCTCGGTCCCATCGGCGCGATCGTGTTGTGGCCGCCGATCTCGCGCTTCTTGTTGGGGTCGCCTGCCGCCACCGCTTTCAAATCGGCGCCGGCGCAAAAATAGCCGCCAGTGCCGGTGAAGACGGCGACCGATGCGCTTGCGTCGGCATCGAAGGCAAGGAACGCGTCATACAGCTTGCGCGCAGTGGCGCCGTCGACGGCGTTGCGGCAATGCGGACGGTTGATGGAGACGATGGTAACAGGGCCATCGCGCTCGACGAGCACGGTATCGGCATCGGACATGGGGCGCTCCCTGGCTGTTCTTGTTGTGCCCGGAGAGTGACATCAGTGGCGAGGTGCGCGCAATCCCGCGAGTACGAGCGTAATTTCCGTGGGGTGGGAAAGCGAGGCTGGCACTGCGCTTCCCGTCATCCCCGCGCAAAGGCTTCGCCTTTGTCGCTGGAGGAGCGCGTAGCGCGTCTCGAAGGATGCCCGGCCCGGCTGGTGGCCGGCGGCCCGCGAGGCTCGCTTTCGCGAGCACCTCCAGCGACAACGGCAAAGCCGTCGCGCGGGGGTGACGGGATGAAGGGCTGCGTCGTCGATGACGATGGTAGCTAGAGCATTTTCCGACCGGAATGAATCGGGTGGGGATTCCCAAAACGGCGCGAGTCAGATTCAAGCTGCATGCTGGCGAGGGAGGCCAGCATGTATGGCCAGGGCGCTTTCGGTTGATCTTCGTCAAAGGGTTATAGCCGCGATTGACGGTGGCATGTCCTGTCGACAGGCTGCTGAGCGCTTTGGTGTCAGCGCGGCCAGTGCGATCCGCTGGCGCGGTCGCCTCAAGGAAGTTGGCGACATCGTTCCTAAACGCCAGGGCGGTGACCGCAAATCGCAGCGCATCGAAGCGCATTCGCAATTGATTCTGGAGGCAGTGACAGCGAAGCCGGATATCACGCTCGCC
>NZ_AUGA01000026.1:0-141823 GCF_000426785.1 Bradyrhizobium sp. th-b2 | reverse complement strand
CTGAGCACCAAGATACATCTGGCCGTCCGAGGCCTGGGATGCCCGGTGCGGTTCACGCTGACCGCAGGCCAGAAGGGCGACGCGCCGCAAGCTGCCGAACTGATCGAGGGATTGCCTGCCGAGGTCGTTATGGCTGATACGGCCTACGACGCCGATCATTTGCGCCAAGCCATCGCAGCCAAAGGGGCACTCGCCGTCATCCCCAACAACCCGTCGCGGGCACTCAAACATCCGCTCGACAAGCATCTCTATGCCCAGCGCCATCTCGTGGAATGCTGCTTCAGCAAACTCAAGCAGTTCCGTCGCGTCGCAACCCGCTTCGAAAAAACCGCCCGAAATTACCTTGCCGTCGTCACTCTCGCAGCCATCGTTCTATGGATGCGATAAGTGTCCACGCCACCTAGTGCGGGCGGCGCAGGGCGAGGACAGGGATACGCGGGCGGGACCAGAGCAGTGGGGCGAAGGTGCTCGCGAGATATCCGCCTTGCAGCGATACGATGGCGATGACCATGAGCAGCATGGTCTCCGACCACGTGCCTCCGATGGCGGCGAGCAGCGCGAGTTCCGCGAGCATCACCGGCACCAGCACCAGACAGTGCCGGCGCAGCCCGAGAACGCCGCCGCCGATCAAATTGCCAAGGAAGACAAATAACATAACCAAACCCTGTGCCCGCATCATATCGGGCCGGGTCCTAAGTCGGGGTTAACCCGATCGCCGCAAACCGCCGGCATGACGGCCGACGCTCGAATGATGGGCTGTTATGTTAGTCGATTAACATTCAGAACGGGCGCAGGTCGCCGTAACTATACGAGGCCCAATAGTCGCGGCCGCCATAGGGTCCATAGGCGCCGTAGAGCGGGGCGCAGGAGTAGCGGTCGGGACAGCCGTGCCAGCAAACCCGTTTCCACTGGCAGACGTCGCCGTGGCAATATTGCAGCCGCTGGCAGTGGCCGCCGACGCGCTCGGCGACGCGCGGGGCCTTGGTAATGCTCAATTCAGCGGCATTTGCGCCCGATCCGCCAAGCAAAACCACAGAGGTTGCCAGCGCGATCGTCAGTGGCTTTAGGCGGGTCATCACACCCTCAATCGGTCAACTCAAACCATCTCATTCAGAGATAACGGGGACATCACACGAAAGCAAAGCCGCAGTGGCGTCCTGCAGAGCTTTGTCCCGCGATGATGTTGCCGGTGTCGCCGAATTACCTCACCTTGCTAACATTCTCTATCAATTGCATCGCAATATATCACGGAACCTTGTGATTTTCATAGTCGGCATGTTACGGCACGGTCGGAGTATTTAGATGTCGCGTGCGAATTTCATTCGAGCAATGTTATTGCTTGCGGCCGCCGGATCGGTCAGCGGTTGCCATTACATGCCGACCAATGGTCCGACGAGTTCTGATGTCGTGGCCGGGCAGAAGGATCCGGAAAGCCTGCCCTATGCGATGGTCAAGATCACGCCGCAAGTCGAGAACGTGCTGGCGTCGTTCGCGCCGCAACTCGCCGGAGGCATCCAGGGCCCGCCGCCCAAGGACATCCACTTCGGCATCGGCGACGTCGTCAGTGTCACGATCTTCGAAGCCGCCGCTGGCGGTCTGTTCATTCCGGTCGAGGCCGGCGTGCGCCCCGGCAATTACATCACGCTGCCGAACCAGAACGTCGATACCGACGGCAATATTTCGGTGCCCTATGCCGGCGCGCTCCGCGCCAAGGGCCGCACCCCGACCGAGGTGCAGCGCTCGATCGTCGACGCGCTGAAGAACCGCGCGATCGAGCCGCAGGCCGTGGTCGCCCTGATCGAGCAGCGCACCTCGCTGATCTCTGTGCTCGGCGAGGTCAATACGCCGAACCGCTTCCCCGCCAATGCCGCAGGCGAGCGCGTGCTCGACTCGATCACGCGCGCCGGCGGCCCGAAAGGGCAGGGCTTCGATACCTGGGTTATGCTCGAGCGCGACGGCAAGCGCACCACGGTTCCGTTCGGCCAGCTGGTCTACGAGCCCAAGAGCAACATCTACGCGCATCCGGGCGACACCATCTATGTCTACCGCGAGCCGCAGACCTTCGTCGCCTTCGGCGCCTCGGGCGCGCAGGGCCAGTTCAACTTCGAGGCCTGGCGCATCTCGCTCGCCGAAGCGGTCGCCAAGGCGGGCGGCCTGAATGATTCCTCGGCCGACCCGGCCTCGGTGTTCGTCTATCGCGGCGAGTTGCCGGAAGTCGCCGCTAAGCTCGGCGTCGACGTCAGCAAATATTCAGGGCCGATCATCCCGGTCGTCTACAACATCAATTTCCGCGATCCGGCCGGCTATTTCCTGGCCACGCGTTTCCAGTTGCGCAACAAGGACGTGCTGTATGCGTCGAATGCGGCGTCGGTCGAAGATGCCAAGGTCATGCAGCAGATCCGCCTCGTGACCGCAACGGTGAACGATCCGATCGTGGCCGCCTACAACGCAACCTTACTTCGCAATTCGATCAAGCTTGCGCCCTGATTTCGGGGCGTGAGCCGGCCCGGCCGGCTTCATGACAAATTCACGATTACCTTCCGGCTCGCGCGAGGCGACGGCACTGCCGTGGTCAGTGCGATGGTCGTCGTGGCTGTTCTGCGCCGTCGTCGCGCTGGCGCCGCTGCCGCTTGGCTCGGTCGGTGTCACAGCACCCGCGATCTGGTCGATCCTGCTCGCCGTCGCGCTGCTCGGGGCATTGCCGATGCGTCTGCGCGACAGCCAGCTTGCAATCCTCGCGGTGACGGCGCTGCTGGCGGCGCTCGCCCTGCTGGTGCTGCACGAGCAGTCGGCGGTCCACCTCTGGCTCGGCGTGGCGCCGAACGCGCTGTGGGCGGAGGCCGGCAGATTGTTGCCCGCCGAACTGCCGCCGATCGCGTCGATCGCACGCCATCAGCCGTTTTATTCCGCCGGCCTTGGGATCGTCTGCCTGCTCTCTTTTGCGATCGGTGTCGTGCTCGGTGCCGATCGCGCGATAGCGCGCGGGCTGTTGCGGACGGTGGCCGCGGCCGGCCTCGTCTATGCGATCGCCGGTATCGTCACGTTCGCGATCGATCCGACCCGGATTTTCCTGCTCCATGAGAAGGAGGCGCATCTGACGTGGCTGACGTCGCCCTTCGTCAACCGCAACACCGCGGGCATCTACTACGGCTGCTGCGCCCTGATCTGGCTGCTGTTTGGCTGCGAGCTGATCGAGCGCAACTGGCCGCCGCGGCGTTTCAGCTCGTCGCGCCTGCTGGCGCGCCTCGACAGGCCGGCACGGCGCCGGCTCGCCGGCCATGCGCTGGGCTGGCTGGTCTGCCTGCTGGCCATGTTTCTGACCGGATCGCGCGGCGGCGTCGGGATTTCGCTGCTCGCCGCGGTCGTCGCGGTCGCGATCTTCTTCCGCAAGCGGATGCCGCCGCGCTACGGCCTGATCATGGCGCTTTGCGTCGGCAGCCTGGTCGCGCTCGCCCTGCTGCAGCTTCTCGGCGGCGGCGTCGGCGCGCGCTTCAGCACCATGGGGCTGTCGGATGAGGGACGGTTCTCGACCTATCGCGCGACGCTGCGGATGATCTTTGACCATCCCTGGCTCGGCGATGGTTTCGGGAGCTTCGAATGGGTCTATCCGGCCTATCGGACCGATGACATCTCGCTGCGCGGGACCTGGAACCGAGCGCACAACAGCTGGCTCGAACTGGCGTCCGACGGCGGAATGTTAATGGCCGGCGCCGTCATTGTCATGCTGCTCGCAGCGTTCGCTGTGCTCGCGCATGGCGTGCGGAGCCGCCGCCGCGACGTGATCGTGCCGCTTGCGGCATTGTGCGCGTCGGCCGCCGGCGCCATCCATTCGATGATCGATTTCTCGCTCCAGATCACCGGCTACGCGGTCGTCATCGCGGCCTTGCTCGGGGCGGGACTGTCACAATCCTTCCGCTCCGGACCGGGCGGCGGCCGCGGCGGCGCCAATGTTATGGCGGGGCCGCCGGTTAACGTTGATTTGGCAGGGCGCGCCGGGGCCGCGGCCGGCGAGGCTATTTAATTGGCGCGATAACTCCGATTATGCTAACGAACTGTTAGTATTCGTTAGGGAGATAGCGGTGTTCACATTTGAGCGATCGGGCGGCTTTTCTGCCTCGCGCGTGGCGGTGTTGATGATGTTGGCGCTCGCGGCGCCCGGCGGTGAAGTATTGGCGCAAGCCGCCGGCGGGCAGAGCCAGCTCTCCCAGGCGATCACGAATTTCAAGGGCTCTCCTGAGCAGCTGCTGACCCAGTATCCGAACGCGGGGGTGGAATTGACCTCGCGGGCGCGCGATTTCGTCACCAACGATCCGACGACGCTGGATACGATCATCGGGCTGCTCGCCAAGGCAAGCAAGGACCAGAAGACCGCGATCGCCGCCGGTCTCGCCCAGGCCGCGCGCATCGTGGTGCGCAGCAACCAGCCTTATGCAACGCGCATCCAGCGGGCGATTGCCGACACCAAGGATCTCGACACCGTGATGGCGTTCGCCGCGGCGTCGGGAGATAGCGGCACCGCTGCGACCGGTGGCGGCGGCGCAGGCAGCGCCGGTGCATCCGGCGGCCAGACCGGCGCCCTCGGCGCCAACGGCGCTGGAGGCGGCGGCGCGCTCGAGGCCATCGGCGGCAACAGCGTGAACACCGGCATTTTCAGCTTCACCTCATCGGTCACCGGATCGGGCAACGGGACGACGGGCACGACCGGCACCACCACACTTCTTACTACAGTTACTCCCTGAGCCGGCTTCCGATCGTCAATGGCGAACTCTCTGCAGCAATGCGCTTCGGTGTCGGCGGCGGGACGCTTCCCAGTTTCATTGGAGGGCGCGAGGGCAGGCTCCGGCCTGCCGGCGCGGCGATAGGACGAGATGCTTCAGCGCAACCAGATTTCGCCGTCCGTCGATCTGAGAAATCGTCCGGCCGAGCTGCCGTCGCTGGCGGAAACGTTCGACGCGTTCGTCACCTATCTGCTCCGGCAGTATTGGGTCATCCTCGGGACCGCCGCGCTCTGCCTGTTCGGCGGCATCTGCTACCTGGCAACGGCGGCGCCGAGCTATACCGCGCTTGCCACGATGATCATCGACACGCGCAAATTCCAGGTCTTCCAGCAGCAATCGCCGGTCAGTGACGTCCCGGTCGATTCCTCCGCGGTCGAGAGCCAGGTCGAAATCCTGAAGTCGGAGAACGTGGCGCTCGCGGTGATCCGGGACCTCAAGCTCACCGACGATCCGGAATTCGTCGGCTCCAGGGCGGGCGCGGCGGGAGCGGTGCTGGATTTCGTGTCCGGCCTGTTCACGGGCAGCGGGCCGCCCAACGAGTTCGACCGGACCCGGCGCGCGGTCCGTACCTTCCAGAAACAGCTCGAGGTCCGCCGCCGCGGCCTGACCTATGTGATCGAGGTCAGCTTCCGCTCGCTCGATCCCGAGCGCGCCGCGCAGATCGCCAATGCCGTCGCCGACGCCTACATCGTCGACCAGCTCGATTCCAAGTTCCAGGCGACGCGCCGCGCCAGCGTCTGGCTGCAGGACCGCATCCAGGAGCTGCGCTCGCAGGCATCCAGTGCCGAGCGTGCGGTGCTCGACTACAAGAAGACCAACAACATCGTCACCTCCAGCGGCAAGTTGATGAACGAGCAGCAGCTCGGCGAGCTCAACACGCAGCTGCTTCACGTGAAGTCGCAGGTCACCGACGCCAAGGCCAAGCTCGACCGCATCGAGGCGGTGGTGAAGAGCGGCGTCCCCGATGCGACGGTCGCCGATACCCTGAACAACCAGGTCATCACCAAGCTGCGCTCGCAATATCTCGAGCTTGCCAACCGCGAGGCCGACTGGTCGTCGCGCTATGGCTACAATCATCTGGCTGCTGTCAATCTGCGCAACCAGATGCGCGAGATCCAGTCGTCGATCATGGATGAGCTGAAGCGGCTCGCCGAAAGCTACAAGAGCGACTATGCGATCGCCCTGCAGCGCCAGAGCGAGATCGAGCGCGCCGTGAACGATTCGGTGTCGCAGTCGCAGTCCACCAACCAGGCGCAAGTGACGCTGCGCGAGCTCGAGAGCTCCGCGCAGACTTATCGCTCGCTGTACGACAATTTCCTGCAGCGCTACATGGAGAATGTGCAGCAGCAGTCGTTCCCGGTCAGCGAGGCGCGGGTGATCACCCGTGCCTCGCGTCCGCTCGGCAAGAGCCACCCGCAGACCTTCGTCGTGCTGGCGCTCTCGATGCTCGGCGGCCTGATTGCCGGGCTCGGGCTCGGCGTGTTGCGCGACCTCTACGACCGGGTGTTCCGCACCGCCGAGATGGTCGAGACGATCCTCGACACGGATTGCGTCGCCATCGTTCCCCGCGTGCCGGCAGGCCAGATCAAGGCCGCGGTCGCCGTCCGTCCCAATCTGCCGACCGGTCCGCGGACGATCCGGCGCGGCGACGAACCGGTGCTGTGGGCGGCGATCGATTCGCCATTCTCGCGGTTCTCGGAAGCCATCCGCTCGATCAAGGTCAATGCCGACCTCAACGTCACCAAGCCGTCAAAGATCCTTGGCCTGACCTCGGCGCTGCCCAACGAGGGCAAGTCGACGCTGGCCTTCGTGTTCGCGCAGCTGGTGGCGCAGAGCGGTGCGCGCGTGCTGCTGATCGATTGCGACCTGCGCAATCCCTCGCTCAGCCGCAAGGTCGCCGCGAATGCCGAGCGCGGCATCCTCGACGTGCTGTCGAACAATGCGACATTGCAGGACACGATATGGCGCGATCCCGAGACCGGGCTTGCCTTCCTGCCGGGCGCCACACGATCGCGCATCGCGCATTCGCACGAGGTGCTGGCGTCCGACCAGATGAAGGACTTCATCGACGCGGCCCGCAGCCAGTATGACTACGTGATCGTTGATTTCCCGCCGTTGACGCCGGTGGTCGACGTCCGCATCACCGCGCACTTCGTCGATTCCTTCGTCTTCATCGTGGAGTGGGGCAAGACCCAAGTGCAGGTGGTCGAACGGGCGCTGCGCAGCGCCCGTGCCGTCAACGAGAACCTGCTCGGCGTCGTGCTGAACAAGGCCGATATCGCCGCGATGAGCCGCTACAGCGGTTATGGCGGCAAGAACTACTATTACAACTCGCACTATGGACGATATGGCTACACCGAGTGAGCCGCGTGGTGAGGCGATCGGGCGTGCAGGCGTCTGGCTCGCGCGCGGCTTGCTGGCCGCGGCCGCGTGCTCGTCCGTCGCCTGGGGCGCGACCACCTTGCCTGACTTTGTCGACCAGACCCGGCTGGATGGCGCCAGGGACGTGATCCTGCGCAACGTACCGATCAGCGATGCCGAGCTCGATGCGCTGGGTCCGGCCCTCGCGCGTGCCGCAGCACGATCGGATTGTATGCCGGCCATCGATCGCAGCACGGCGGTGATCCGGCTGCGGCTTGCCGAGAACGCGCTCGCATCGGGCGATCGGGTGGACGCTCGGATGGGCGAGCTCGACGCGGCCATTCACAAGTCGCTCGGCTGTGCGCCGGCCGATCCTTACCTCTGGCTCGTGCTGTTCTGGCTCCGCAATATCAGGCAGGGCCTGACCGACGCGAATTTCGACCTGCTGCGGATGTCATACCGGCTCGGCCCCAATGAGGGCTGGATCGTGGTCAAGCGCAGCGCCATGGCGCTCGCCATGTTCGATGCCCTGCCGCCCGACCTGTCTGATACGGTGGTTGCCGAGTTCGCGCGTCTGGTGAAGACGGAGCTGTACACCGAGGCGATCGATCTCCTGAAGGGACCAGGATGGGCGCATCGGGAGAAGCTGCTGGCCGGCCTCGCAACTGTCCCCAAACGGAACGTCGACATCCTGACCCGCACCATGGCCGACATCGGATACGATCTCGATCGCCGCTCGCCGGCGGAACGGCGCAACCTGGAGCGTGAACCGGATTTCGGACGTGACGAGCTCGCCCGAATGCCATCAGGAGCTGTGGCTAGACCATGACGATGGAATTCAGCGTCGGACAGCACAACGCGCATTATGAGGGTGTCTATTCGGCACGCGAGCGCGACTGGCGGCGGGTCTGTGCGGTCGACAAGGCCGATCATATCGCGGGCCTGCTGGGCGGCTCCGCCGTCGCGATCGGCAACGTCCTCGAGGTCGGCTGTGGCACCGGCGCCGTGCTGGCGCGGCTGTCGGCGGTCGGTATCGGCCGCGACTTCACCGGCATCGACGTCATCGATCCCGCGACCAATCTGGAGACCGACGGCGCGGCGGCGGTCCCGTTCCACTGGTTGAGCTATGACGGTGTGACGATCCCGTTTGCGGACGGATCGTTCGATCTGGTCTATGCCAGCCATGTCCTGGAGCATGTGCCTGAGCCGCGCGCATTCCTGCACGAGCTTGCCCGCGTCGCGCGGGGTTTCATCTATGTCGAGGTACCCTGCGAACTGCACGCGCGCACCAGCCGCCGGGCGCTGCAATCCACGCTCGACATCGGCCATATCAATTTCTACACACCCGACACGTTTCGCCTGGTGCTGGAGACCGCGGGGCTCAAGGTCATGGGCTTCGGCACCTATGACCATAGCCTGCCGGTGCACGCGTTTCATGCGTCGCGGGTGAAGGGGCTTGCGAAGAGCATCGTGCGGAAGACGCTGTTGTCGGCCAGCCCGGCGTTCGCGACGAGGTTTGCGACCTATCATTGCGGGGCGCTCTGCCGGCGCGACAAGGCGCCGCCGCTGCCGCAGGATCGCTGAGCCATGGCGCCGCGCGTGGTCGTCTTCAACAACATGATCACACCCTACACCAACCGTCTCTACAACGAGCTGGTCAGTCGTGGGCTGGATCTCGCCGTGCTGTCCTGCACCGCGCAGGAGGCCGACCGCTCCTGGGCCGGCTCCTTCTCGCCGCGCTACACGACGCGGACGGTGCCCGGCATATCGATCCCGCTGTCGCGGTCGCGTCACACCCATGTCAATGTCGGGATCGCGCGCGGCTTGAAGAACCTCGCGCCCGACCTGCTGTTCGTCAACGGCCTCTATCCGTCTATGTTGGCCGGCGCCGCGTGGGCACGCGCCAACGGCATGCCGCTTGCACTGACGATCGACGGCTGGCGCGAGACGATGCCCAATACCGCCTATCATCGTCTGGCGCGGCCCTGGCTGCTGCGCCAGTGCGACGCGGTGGTATGCTGCAGCGACAAGGGCAGGGATTATTTCCGCGGCGAGGGCGTCCACGACGCGGATCTGTTCGTAGTGCCGCTGGTGCCGGCATGGGATCCGCCGAAAACTGTGCCTGATTTCCTGGAACGTCCGTTTCATCTGCTGTGGTGCGCCCGGATCAATGACGACGCCAAGAACGCGATCTTCTTCGAGAACGTCGCGATCGCGCTCGGCCGCATCCTGCCCGCCTTGAAGGTCCGCGTGGTCGGGTCCGGCGTCGCCGAACAGCGTATGCTGGCGCGGCTTGCCGCCGCCGGGATCGAGGTCCGGCACGATAGCTATGTGCCGTGGCCATCGATCTCGGAGGTCTATCTGCAATCACGGCTGC
The DNA here is from genome assembly GCF_000426785.1 of Bradyrhizobium sp. th-b2. Taxonomy (NCBI): domain Bacteria; kingdom Pseudomonadati; phylum Pseudomonadota; class Alphaproteobacteria; order Hyphomicrobiales; family Nitrobacteraceae; genus Bradyrhizobium; species Bradyrhizobium sp. th-b2. Next base: position 132,307 of record NZ_AUGA01000026.1, on the reverse strand, counting down.
TGCTGCTGCCCTCGCTCCTGGAACCGTGGGGGCTGGTCTGCAACGAGGCCTTGCAGTGCGGGGTTCCCTGCCTGGTATCGCCCCATGTCGGGGCCGGCGGCGAGCTGGTGCGTGACCACGACAATGGCCATGTCCGCGCGCTCGATGAACAGGCGTGGGTCGATGCGGCGCGCGCCTTGCTGGAACAGCCCGCGCGCTGGCGGACGATGTCGCAGCAGGCCCGGCAGAGCGTGCGAAGCGATGCGCTTCAGGACGCGGCCTCGCGCTTCATGACCGCGGTCGATCATCTTGTGGACGCGCCAGCCCGACAGGAAGCCGTGCAATGATCGGCAGATGGTGGTCGCGAACCGACGTCTTCCTGCACGCCTATCTGGTAATGGTGCTCGGCTGCATCTATTTCCTGTTCAATTTCGTCGAGGGGATCTCGTTTGCGGAACGGGCCGGCGAATCCAGTCTGTTCCGTGGCGCGTGGCTGCTGCTCTACGTCCTTCTGATGCTGCATATCGCGGTCGACCGGACGCGCTTCGGCCTGCTGCTGCTGCATTCGCATCTCTATCTGGCATTCGTGGCCTTCGCCGTCGTCTCGCTCGCCTTGAGCGCCGACCCCGCCGGCTCGTCGGTCAAGTTCGCAATGTATCTGCTGACCACGATGTTCTCGGCGTGGGTCGTGATCAGCTGCCCGGTCGATCGCCTCGTCGACACGCTGTTCCGGATCGGGATCGTGGTGCTGATCGTCCACGTCCTGCTGTTTCCGGTGATCGGCTCGGAATGGAACTACGATGCGCTGAATCGGCCGACGGTGCTCGGGACCCAGGCCTATGCCGGCGTGTTCGGCCACAAGAATCTCGCGGGCGCCTTCTTCGGGCTGATGGTGCTGATCTGCTTCGTGCGCATGCTGGCCGGACCACGGCGGCAATTCGGCTGGTCGCTGCTGCTGATGGGATGCCATTTTGTCGCGCTCGCCGCGGCCGGCTCCGCAGGGCCGCTGATCAGCATGTTGACGACGGTCGCTGTCACCTTCGGGCTGTTGCTGGTGGTGCTCGGGCGCCGCGGGGCCGCGTCGATCTACTGGCTTGGGCTCGCGTCCTTTGCGCTGGTCGTGCTCGTCGTGCCCAGCGACTATCTGTATGCGTTGGTCGGCCGCAGCGGAAACCTGACCGGACGCTCGTTCCTCTGGTCGGTATGGCCGCACTTCTTCTGGCAGCATCCCTGGCTCGGCTACGGGTTTTCCGGATTCTTCAACGAGCTGCCGAACTCGCCCGCCAACGAGCTGACGAGCATGGCGCCATGGAACACGGAGTTCGGCTCGTTCGAGAATTCCTATCTCGACGCCTTCCTCCAGTTCGGTCTGCTCGGCGGCGCGCTCTACGTGCTGCTGCTGGCACGGGCGTTGTGGAACAGCATCGTCTTCACATTCGAGCGGCGCGGGATGTACTGGCTGGCGCCGTTCGCGATGCTGCTGTTCGTTGTGATCGCGTCAGCCAACGACTCCAGCCAGCTGCTGCACAATTATTTCGGCTGCGTGCTGGTGTTCTGGTGCTATTTCGGCCCCGAGGCCAGGCTGCAGATGGCGCCGCGGCGGGCGTTCACGAGACTGCGTGCGAGTGCGGCGTGAGTGCATTGACCGACCGGCTGGACCGAGCGGCGGCCCAAATGTGGGTCACCAATGCCGTGCGCGGATCGCTCCGCCGGCTGCGGCGCGCCGGGGGCAATGTCGCGCTCGGCCTGGTCGATCAGGCGCTGCTCAGCGGCTCGGCCTTCGTGCTGACGATCGTGCTCGCCAATGTGCTCGATGTCAGTTCGTTCGGCAGCTTCAGCGTCGCCTGGTCGTTCTCGATCCTGATCGAGGCGGTGTTTTTGCGCGGCCTGTTCGACGACGGACTGCCGGCGGCTGCGCATCGGATTCCCAAATCTTTGTGGCCACAGCTGCGGCTCGGCCTCTATCTGTCATCGTTGCTGGTCTCGGCTGCGCTCGGCCTGCTGCTGGTGATGGCGGGCCTTGTGATCGTTGCGTTCGGCGGGGGCGCCGGCGGGCTCGTGATCGCGACCGGGCTCGCGATCCCGGCGGTGCGTTTGCAAAGCATGTTCCGCCGCATTTGCTATCTCGACGGCCGGCTGCCGCGCGCGGTGGCGTCATCGCTGACCTACTGCGTTGCGCTGGTCGTCTCGGCCGGGCTGATGATCGCCTTCAGGCTCGCCGGCGCTGCGGCGGCGATGGCGTGCATCGCGATCTCGGCGGCGCTCGCAGCTAGCTGGCTGCTTGCCCACACCAGCGAGCTCGCCTGGCCGCAAGCCAGAATCTTCCGTGGCTCGCTGCGGCGGCTGTTCCGTAACGGCCGCTGGTTCGTCGCGACCTCGCTCACCTACTGGATCGGCAGCATCGGGCTGATCCCGGTGTGCGGCCTGCTGATCGGGCTGGAGGCGAGTGCGTCGCTGCGCATCCTGCTGCTGGTGTTCGCGCCGCTGAGCCAGTTCTGTGCGACGATGTTCTCGGTCCGCCTGCCGGAGATCGCGGCAGAGCTGCGCGCGGGCAGGCGCAGCGCCGTCGCCGCTGCCGCACGCGAAAATGCGCTGCTGCTCGGGTCGATCGCAGTCGCTTACGGTGCGGTGATCGTGTTGCTTGGCCAGCGCATTCTCGCGCTTGTCATCCATGGACAGAGTTACGAAATCGGTGCCGGCAGCCTCGGCCTGATGGCGGGGGCGATGGCGCTCGATGCGGTGTGGCTCGGCCTCGCGCTGCCGCTGTTTGCGACCGGCAAGCCGCAGCGGTTCATGCTGAGCCGGATCGCGGGCCTCGCCGCGCTGTGCTGCGTCCTGCCGTTTGCGGCGGAGGCCTGGCAGGTGACGGGCGCGGTTGCGGCGATGGTCGCCTCCAGCGCGGCGTCGGTGATCACAGTGGTGCTGACCAATTCGGCGCGGGAGCGGACATGACCGACGACACAGCCGGCCGCGCGCTATCTAAGTTGCATATCGGTGCCTTCAATTGCGGCATCGAGGGCTGGATCAACACCGACATCACCACGCATCTGTGGATCGCGCGGGTGCCGTTTGCGGCGAGGGCGCTGCATCTTGCCGGCCTGCTCAGCGATGCCCGCTATGCCGAGCACCGCCAGGGGAGATTTGCCGGGCTGCGCTACATGGATCTGACAAAACCGCTGCCGTTCGCGGACGGCAGTCTCTCGGCGGTGTTCAGCGCACACGTCTTCGAGCATCTGTTTCCCGATGAGGTCGCGCGACTGGCGCGCGAGATCGCGCGGGTGCTGGCGCCGGGCGGGGTGTGCCGCATCGTCGTTCCCGACATGGAAAGGATCGTCGCGCTCTACGATCCGGCCGCGCCGCAGGCCTTCCTCAAGGGCGTGTTCGAGATCGAGCGGCGCTCCGAGGTCGCGTTCGCGCATCACTGGGGTTATACCCGCGCGTCGCTCGCAACGCTGTTCCGCGCCGCGGGGTGTTCAGAGACCCATACAAGGGCCTACCGGGAGGGCGTCTGTCCCGACATCGACCGGCTCGACAACCGGCCGGACGAGTCGATCTTCTTCGAGGCGATCAAGTAAGGCAGGAGACTGACATTGCTGGGCGCAATTCAAGCCCGATTTTCCAGTGCAGCGCGCAAGCGGCGCGGCGAGTTCCTCGTTCGCACCGTGAATCTGCCGCTCGACGCCAAGATTCTCGATCTCGGCGGCGGGACCGGCCGGCATATTCGGGCGATCCTGCCCCGCCATCGCGACATCACGGTGTGCGACATCTCGGCCGACGACCTCAAGGCGGCGCGCGAGCGCTTTGGCTTCAAGACCGTGCTGCTGCAGGAAGCCGAACGCCTGCCGTTCGACGATCAGGCGTTCGACTTCTGCTTCTGCTCGTCGGTGATCGAGCACGTCACCGGGCCGAAGCAGGAGGTCGTGACGATCGAGGATGGGGCGGCATTCCTGAGCATCGCGCGTCAGCACCAGAACCGCTTTGCCGGCGAGATCTCGCGGGTGGCAAAGTCGTTTTACGTGCAGACGCCGTACCGTTACTTTCCGATCGAGAGCCATACCTGGCTGCCCGGCATCATCGTGCTGTTGCCGAGGCGGCTGCAGATCGCGCTGATCGGGGTGTTCAACCGCTTCTGGTTCAAGCGGACCGCGCCCGACTGGCACCTGTTCGACTGGCGCGAGATGACGGAGACGTTTCCGGACGCGACAATCTATCGCGAACGATATCTCGGCATGACCAAGTCGCTGATGGCGGTCAAGACATGAGGCGGGTGTCCGCCGGCCGCATCAATCGTCGCGCCGGGCCAGGATATTGATCAGCGTACCCAGTGTGGGGCGGCGATCGAGCGCCGGCGGCAGCGGGGAGCCGGCAAAGCTCGTGCGGAGCATGGTGAGGCCATGTTGCCGCAGCAGGTCCTGCATGGCGGCCGGCGAGGCGTCGAATTTGGAGAAGGCGAGGTAGCGGAACAGCGGCCGCGCCGACAGGCGCGAGGAGGCCGCGTGCGCGAGCTTGTAGCTCTGGCGCAGCAGCGATCCGCGGTTGGGGATCGAGACCAGCAACAGGCCGCCGGGCCTGAGCACGCGATGGATCTGGGCGAGGCACTGCGCCACGTCGGGGACATATTCCAGCACGCTCGCGCAGAGCACGCCGTCGAAGGATCGATCGGCAAACGGCAGGCTTGCGATCGTCGGGATCTGCTGGAAGGAGAGCGGTCCGGCCGGCGTATCATCGGCGGAGCGGCCGCGTGCCGCCGCGACCATCTCCGACGACGCGTCGACCCCGGTGACGTCGCAGCCGCGCGCGGCGAGCAGCCGGGACAGCGTTCCGGTGCCGCAACCCGCATCCAGCCAATGCTGCCCGGCGAGGTCCGCATTGCCGAGCAGATCGAACATGGCGGCGGTGCGTGCCCTGAAGGTGCGGCTCTGATGCAGCGCCTCCCACCCCGACGAAATCTCGTCGTGAAAGCGGATTTCAGGTCGGTCGATCTGGCCCGTTGTGGCCATGCTGTTCCCTACCAGTGGAAGCCGCTCACTCTGGCGCGCACCTCATCGGGCAATCCGATATCGGACAGTTCGAGCACGATTTGGTCATGGCGCGTTGCCTTCAGCGCTGCGACGAAGCGCGGATCGGGCGTCGTCAGCACGACAATGTCGGCCCATTCAATCGTTGCGGTGACATCGTCATGCAGCAGGCCGACCAGCTCCGGGTTGCGCATCAGGAAGTCCCGGTTGGCGCCGATCAGCTGCGACAGCCGCACGTTGGGGTCGTAGATCCGGATGTCGCGCTGCTCGCCGCGCAGGCTCTTCACCAGTTCCACGAACGGGCTGTCGCGGACATCGTCGGTGCCGGCCTTGAAGCTGATGCCGAGGAACGCAATGCGGCGGCCGTCATGCGACAGGATCCAGTCGGCGCCGCGCGACATGATCATGTCGTTGCTGGGCAGGATGCTCTCGAGCACCGGCGTCGACAGCCCGCGGCTGTGCGCCAGATGTTTCAACGCCTTGACGTCCTTCGGGAGGCAGGAGCCGCCGAAGGCAAAACCCGGCCGCAGATAAGCCGACGAGATGTTGAGCCTTGTGTCCTGCAGGAAGATGTTCATGACATCGCGGCCATCGATGCCGAGCGTCTTTGCGATCGTCCCGATCTCGTTGGCGAAGCTGACCTTCAGCGCGTGCCAGCTGTTGTCGACATATTTGACCAGTTCGGCGGTCTCGACCGGCGGCGTGATCTTGGCGCCCGGCAGATCCTTGTAGAGCGCCATCACGCGGTCGGCGGTCTCCTGGTTGAAGGCGCCGACCACGGTCTTGGAGGGTGCGTTGAAATCCGCAATGGCGCTGCCTTCGCGCAGGAATTCCGGATTGAAGGCGAGGTCGAAATCGCGGCCGATCCTGTTGCCGGAGGCTTCCTCGATCAGCGGTCCGACGGTGCCGCGGGTGGTGCCGGGCAGTACGGTGGAGCGGATCGTCACTGTATGCGGTGCGTTCTTCGCGCGCAGTCCGCGGCCGATCTCGATCGCGACCTGTCGGATCGCGGTCAGGTCGAGATTGCCGTTGCCGGACGAGGGCGTGCCGACGCAGACCATCGATATGTCGCTGTTGACGATCGCCTCGGTGGCGTCGGTGGTCGCGGTCAGCTGACCCGTGGCAACCGCGCGCGCCACCTTGTCCGAGATGCCCGGTTCGATCACGGGCGATCTTCCTTCGCGGATCAGGTCGACCTTGTCGACGCTCTTGTCGACGCCGATGATCTGGTGACCGAGCTCGGTGAAGCAGGCGGCGCAGACCGTTCCGACATAGCCGAGGCCGAAAATGCTCACATTCATGCTTCGACCTTCAATAACCTTGGCGCGCGACCGCGGCGGCGTCGCGGTTGACGTGAATGGAGCGGCAAGCCGTTCAAGACGATGCCCGCCCGGCCGCTGCGTTGGCGCTGGAATGCGAGGTTGACCGCTCGGCGGTCGCGTTTGCGCGTGGCGCAAGGCTTTGCGCGGGGGCTTTCGCGGCGAACAGCGCCTCATAGGCTGCAAGCAGCTTCGGCTCCTCATGCGTCCAGGACAGCGCGCGCTCGACGCGGCAGCGGCCGAATGCCCCCATCGTCTGCCGCAGCGACGGATCGTCGATCAAGGCAATGATCTTGCTGGCAAAATCCTTCGGATCGTTCTTCGCCGCATAGAGCGAGGCGTCGAGCGCCGAGCGGCGGCCTTCGCGGACGTCGAACTGAACGATCGGCCGTCCCAGCGCCATATACTCCATGATCTTGTTCATGGTGGAGATGTCGTTCATCGGTGTGACGCGGTCCGGATTGACGCAGACGTCCGCGGTCGAGAGCATCGTGAACAGCGGCTCATCCGCGACAGCGCCGGTGAAATTGACGTAGTCGGAGAGCCGCATCTCCTCGCAGAGCTGGACGACCGCGTTCCATTCCGGCCCGGTGCCGGCGACGTTGAACTGGATGTCGGTGCGTCCGAGATTGTGCACAATGTGGCCGATCGACTGCAGCAGCAGATCGATGCCTTCCGACTGGCCGATCACGCCGACATAGCCGACGCTGTAGCGCCGGCCACGGCGCCAGGCCGGATCGGCAGGGCGGGAGCGCACCCGGTCGAGATTGGGGCCGGAGCGCACCACGAAGACCCGGTTGGCCGGCATGCGGCCGCGCGTGATCGCGATCTCGCGATAGGACTCGTTGGTCGCGATCGAGATGCTCGCGGTCTTGAAGGTGAAATATTCGACCAGCCGCAGCAAATGCCAGAACATGTCCCGGCGGCCGAACTTCGCCTCGTAGAGCTCGGGATTGACGTCGTGATGATCGAACACGAAGCGCTTGCCGCCGAGCTTGAACAGGAGGCCGATCAGGAAGATCAGATCGGGTGGATTGCAGCCCTGGATCACGTCGAAGCCGTGCTTCCACGCCACCCTGATCGAAAGCCACGTCTCCCAGAACAGCGCGACCGGATATTCGATGAGGTAGGCGGCGATCCCGCGCGCTTCCACCGGCATCGGATGGCGGTAGATGTGAATGCCCTCGAGGCATTCGTAAGACGCGTCATGGCCGCGGCCCTTCGGGCAGATCACCGAGACCTCGTAGCCCGCCTTGCGCAGCGACGTTGCTTCGCACCACACCCTGCGATCGAAAGGAACCGGAAGGTTCTCGACGATGATCAGGATCCGCCGCGGTGATGGTTCAGCTCTCGACATCTGCGATGATCTATACCATTGACCTAACAACATCACAATCTGACTAACATCGGCATTAACATGCGCGGCTTGCACTATGCAATCCCGGCACCGATGTGACGGCGACGAGACGCGGACATGGCAGGCAAAGCGAGGGATTGGGGCCACAGGGCATTGATTGCCCTGATTTTGAGCGCAGTGGTGCCGCTGGCCCACAAATGGCCGCTGCAGTGGGGTGGTGCGTCGGCAAGCGATGCGCTGAATGCGAGCCGTTTGAATGCGGTGATCCCGTCGACGCTGTTCGGCATGACGATCAACGCGATCGGGCAGCCGCAGCCGCAGTCGCATCCTTGGCCCGAGCTCAAATTCGACGGCGTTCGGCTGTGGGGCGCGATCTATTGGGCGCAGGTCAATCCGGCGCCCGGCATCTTTAACTGGGCGCGCTTCGACGCCATCCTCACGGCGGCCGAGCGCGAGCATGTCGATATCGTGCTCAATCTCGCCTACACGCCGCGATGGGCGGCGTCGGTGAAGGATGCGCCGCCGGCGTTCACGCCGGGCGCAAGCTCGCCGCCCGGTGATCTCGCGTCATGGGATGACTGGGTGCGCGCAGCGGTGGCGCGCGCTGCCGGGCGCATCAAATATTGGGAAATCTGGAACGAGCCCGAGGATCCCAAATATTACTCGGGTGATATCGCTACCATGGTCCAGATGCAGAAGCGGGCCTATCAGATCATCAAGGCTAGCGATCCCGGCCTGATGGTGCTGACGCCGCCGTCCAACGGCACGCCGGACGGCTATCGCTGGCAACAGGCCTTCATGGCGCAGGGCGGCGGACAATATGCCGATATCTTCGCCTTCCACGGCTACACGAGCGAACCGGAAGCCGTGATTGGGATCATTGCGCGCTTCAGGCGGATCCTGGCCGCGCACGATCTGTCCGCAAGGCCGATCTGGGACACCGAGGCCGGCTGGTCCTCCTACGAGGACAATCCGGATGGCTGTCTGGCGCGGGCGTATATCCTGAAATGGATCAATGGTGTCGACCGCTTCTATTGGTATGAATTTGCAGGCGGGGGCAGCGATTTTGGAAAATTATGGGACCCGGCGCGTGGGCTGCTTCCGGGTGGCGTAGCCTACCGCACGGTCCAGTCATGGCTGGTCGGCGCACGCATCGTGACCGCCGTCCGGACCTCGCCGTCGACCTGGCGCGTCGCGCTTCATATGCAGGATGGCCGCGACGGCTTGATCCTGTGGACCACCAAGGGGCGGTCAGTTTACCGGGTCGACCCGCGCTTTAGCCGCTATCAGGGCCTGGATGGCGGCGAGGGACCTGTCGCCAACGGCGAGGTCGAGATCTCGCCAAAACCGATCCTGTTGCTCGAATGATACGATGTTAATTCACGAACAACAGGATAACTATGATGATGTTCCTGGCTTCATTGCGGGCGGCAGGCGCGATACAAGGAGCGCTGTTAACGTGAGGCGATTGACCGACTGTGAAGCAGATCGCGCAGAACTATAAGAGCGGCGAGCTCAAGCTGATCGATGTGCCGTCGCCACGCTGCCGCCCCGGCGGGGTTTTGGTGCGCACGGCGTTCTCGGCAGTGTCGACCGGCACCGAGATGATGAAGTTTACGGAAGGGCGCCTGTCGCTGCTCGGCAAGGCGCGCGCGCGACCCGACCAGGTCGCCAAGGTGGTGCGTTCGGTCCGCCAGCAGGGATTGCTTGCGACCTATCAGAAGGTGATGAACCGCCTGGATTCCTACACGCCGCTCGGTTACTCGCTGTCCGGCACCGTCGTGGAAGTGGGTGAGGGCGTCGGCGGCTTCTCGGTCGGGCAGCGCGTCTGCTGCGGCGGCAATCAATATGCGACCCATGCCGAATATAATTGGGTGCCGGTGAATCTCTGCGTCCCGGTGCCGGACAGTGCAGCCCTCGATCAGGCCGCCTTGACCACGATCGCCTCGATCGCGCTGCAGGCGATGCGTCAGTCGGAGATCCGTTTCGGTGAGACCGCCTGCGTGATTGGCCTCGGCCTGATCGGGCAGATCATGGTGCGCCTGCTGCGCAGCGCCGGCGTCGTGGTTGTTGGCCTCGACAGGCTGGAGGCACGCTGCCGCCAGGCGGAGGCCGCGGGCGCCGCGGTCTGTGCGGTCGCGTCGGACGATGCCACGGCTGAGTTTCGCGCCCGCGTCGACCAGTTGACCGCGGGCAACGGCGTCGATTGCGTGTTCATCACGGCGGGCAGCGACGATCCCGATCTCGCATCGCGTTCGGCAGCATTGCTGCGCGACCGCGGCCGCATCGTCGACATCGGCAAATGCACGCTGAACCTGCCGTGGAACGAATTCTACGACAAGGAGCTCGACGTTCGCTTCTCGCGCTCCTACGGCCCCGGCCGCTACGATCCGCTCTACGAGGAGGGCGGCATCGATTATCCGATCGGTCATGTGCGCTGGACCGAGAAGCGCAACATGGAGGCGATCGTCGCGCTGCTTGCCGACGGACGGCTCGATTTTTCGTCGCTGATCTCAGAAGTGGTGCCGCTTGAGCAGGCGACGTCGGCCTTCGAGCGCATGAGCCGCGGCGAGGTCGGTCTCGGCATGGTGTTCGCCTATCCGGATGCCGCTCCCCGCGCGCTGCAGATGATTTATCGCCCGGTCGCGGCCCTGCGCAGCGGCCGGGTGCGGCTCGGCGTCATCGGCGCCGGCAATTATGCCTCCAGCATGCTGTTGCCGCAGCTTGCGAATAACCAGCGCGTCGATCTCGTCGAGGTCGCCACCAATACCGGCCTGAGCGGCGCCACCGCCGTGCGCAAGTTCGGCTTCGCGCGCGCCTCGACAGAAGCGGCCTCGGTGCTCGAGGCCGACGATATCGATGCCGTGCTGATCGCGACACGCCATGCCTCCCACGCCGACCTTGCGGCACGCGCGCTGCGCGCCGGCAAGGCGGTGTTCGTCGAAAAGCCCCTGGCGATCGACACTAATGCGCTCGATCAGCTGGAACAGACCATCCGCGAGACCGGCAACAACAGGCTGATGGTTGGCTTCAATCGCCGCTTCTCGCCGCTGCTGCAAGGCATGCGCAGGGCGTTCGCGCCGGCCGGGCCGCAGACCCTGCAATATCGGGTCATCGCCGGCCCGCTGGAGAAATCATCCTGGTATCTGCAGGCGGAGACCGAAGGCAGCCGCTTCGTCGGCGAGGGCGGGCATTTCATCGACGTGTTGTCCTGGTGGCTCGGCGGCGAGCCCGTGCGTGTCTCCGCCAGTACCGCCGGCAAGGACGTCGACAATCTGGTCGCGACCTTCGACTTTGCCGATGGCTCGGTCGCGAGCCTCAGCTATCTCACCGGCGGCGATCCGCGCGTGCCGAAGGAGGCGCTTGAAGTATCGGCAAGCACGGGCTTTGCCGCCTTTGACAATTTCTCGCGCTTCGAGATCTGGCACGCCGGACAGCGGACGGCGCAGAAAGCGCGGCTCGACAAGGGCCAGCGGCCGATGCTGGATGCCTTCATTGCGGCGGTCGCATCGGGGGCCGCGATGCCGATTGCGCTCGACTCGCTGCTTGCGACCACCCGCGCAACGCTTGCCGTGCAGGAAAGCGCGGCCTCCGGGACGCCGGTCGATCTGACGATTGGCGCAGCGGGGCATGGCGCTGTGCGCGCTGCGACCGGCGCGAGATGAATCCGGCCTGGTATCTGCGCAGACTGCAGCGCATGGAGCCGTCCGAGCTTGCCGGACGGGTGAACGATCAGGCGCTGCGCCTGCTCTGGCGGATCGCTCCGCCCGACATCGCGCGGCGCGCCGGCGCCAGGCTGATGGCGGGCGCACGGCAGCCGCGCCTGAAGCCGCTGCCCTTGTCCGCCAATGCCCCGCAGCAAGCTGCCGAGCGGCTGATCCATAGCGCCGATCAGATTCTCGCCGGACGCTGGCGGGTTTTCGCCAGAGATCATGAGGCGCTGGGCGAACAGCCCGACTGGTTCGTCGATGTCCGCAGCGGCAAGCGTGCGCCGGGTGACATATACGCGTTTGCGGTTCCCTATCGCGACGAAGCGGCGGTCGGAAACATCAAATACATCTGGGAGCCGTCGCGTCACCACCATCTCACGGTGCTTGCATCGGCCTATTACCTGACCTCGGACGAAATTTACGCCCGGCGCGTGGCCGAGCATCTCACCAGCTGGTGGCGCGAAAATCCATTCCCGTGCGGCCCGCACTGGATCAGCGGCATCGAGCTTGGCGTGCGACTGATCTCATGGACCTGGGTGCGCCAACTGCTGCAGAACTGGCCTGGCGCGCCCGCATTGTTCGAGGACAATGAGCTGTTCGTGACGCAGCTCCATGCGCATCAATACTGGCTGTCGCGATTTCCGAGCCGCGGCTCGTCTGCCAACAACCACGTCATCGCGGAGGCTGCCGGGCAGTTCGTCGCGGCCTGTGCGTTTCCCTTCTTCCGCGACAGCGCGCGATGGCGCCAGGATGCAGCCAGCACGCTGGCACACGAAGCCATCGCGCAAACCCTCGCCTGCGGCAGCAACGGCGAGCTCGCGACCGATTATCACGGCTTTGTCCTCGAACTCCTGCTGGCGGCGGCGGTACAGGGCGAAGCGTCCGGGCACCCGCTTGACGATGCGGTCTGGACCACGATGTGCCGCATGAGCGATGTCATTGCCGCGATGCTCGACGATCGCGCTCGTCCGCCGCGTCAGGGCGATGGCGATGACGGCATTGGCCTCTTGCTCGACGATCACGGCGGCAATCGCTGGCTTGGCCTGCTCAGCACCGGTGCGCGCCTGTTCGGCGGTCTGCCCTGGTGGCCCAGCTTGCCGGAGCCTGATCTGCGCACGTTTGTTCTGACCGACGGCATCAAGCCGCGTGCGGTCGCCGTGCGGCCCGCCCGCCGCCCGCATTTGCTTGACCGGGCGGGGCAGACTTTTCTCGTCGACGCTGAGCGAGCAGTGTGGTGCCGCTGCGACCATGGCCCGCATGGCTTCGGCCGGATTGCGGCGCATGCCCATGCGGATGCGCTGTCGATCGAATGCCGGATCGCCGGCGTCGAGATCTTCGCCGACCCCGGCACCTATTGCTATCACGGCGATTCGCGATGGCGGGCCTACTTCCGCTCCACGCTGGCCCACAACACGCTCTGCCTGTTCGCGCGCGATCAGTCGGTGTCGGGCGGGCCTTTCCTCTGGACACGGCATGCGCAGAGCCGGCTCGTCGCATCCAGCGGCCTTGACGAGCGTGATGCGGACGCAGACTGGGTCGCCGAGCACGCGGGATATCAGGGCGGCGCAGGCCTCCTGCATCGCCGTTCGGTGCAATTGCAGCGTCAGGCGGCGCGGCTCCTCGTCACCGATATTGTGCTTGGCGATGAAGGGCTTACCGCTCCGGCGAGCCTCAGCTGGCATCTCGGTCCCGAGGTGGAATGCACGCTCGAAGGGCGCACGGCACTGCTGTCGTGGCCCGGCGGGCGCGGCGAGCTCGATCTGCCGGCAGAACTCAGCTGGATGGCGTATCGCGGTGACGAGACCCTGCCTGCCGGCTGGTATTCACCGTCGTTCGATCTCAAGGTGCCGGCGACGACCTTGATCGGCTCCGGTACGCTCGCCGCCGGACAAAGTCTGGTGACGGAGTTGCGCTGGTTCTCAGACCCGGCACGCTGATCATGAAGATTCTCGTCGCGCACAACAGGTATCAGGGACGCGGCGGCGAGGACGTCGTCTTCGAAGCGGAAGTCGACCTGCTGCGCAACGCAGGCCACAGCGTCGAAACGCTCACGGTGAGCAACGAGGCGATCAATTCGCTGGCCGCGCGTATCGCGACGACGCTGTCGATCGCCGACAATGCGCAGGGAAAGCAGCGCGTGGCGGAGGCGATCGATCGCTTCCGCCCCGACATCGTCCACGTCCACAATTTCTTCCCGCTGCTCTCGCCGGCGGTGTTCGATCTGTGCCGGCAAAAGCGCGTGCCGGCCGTGGCGACGCTGCACAATTATCGCACCATCTGCACCGGCGGCATGCTGCTGCGCGACGGCCGCATCTGCCACAAGTGCCTGGACGGTGGGCATTTGTGGGGTGTCGTGCATCGCTGCTACCGCGGATCGCTGCCGGGCTCGCTGGCCTCCGCCTACATGATCGCGCGGCACCAGCGCCGCGGCACCTGGACGCGTCCCGGCCTGCGCCTGATCACGTTGACGCAGTTTGCCCGAAATCTGTTCACGCAGGCCGGCTTCGACGCCGGCCGGATCGATGTGAAGCCGAACTTCATGGCCGACCCGGGGGCACCTGATCCAGCGGCGCCGCGCACCGGGCTGCTCTATGTCGGACGGCTGAGCCGCGAGAAGGGCATCGATGTGCTGCTCGAGGCCGTTGCGGGCACAGCCGTGCCGTTGCGGATTGCGGGGGAGGGGCCGGAGGCGGCTGCGCTGAAGGCCCGTGCGAGCGGCAACGTCACGTTCCTTGGCGCCATCTCGCGCGAGGAGGTGTTTGCAGAAATGGCCAAGGCGCAGGCGCTGGTGGTGCCGTCGCTGTGGTACGAGGGATTTCCCATGGTCGTGGTCGAGGCCTTCGCGCGCGGGACGCCGGTGATTGCGTCCGAGATCGGCGGGCTTGCCGAGGTGGTGAGCGATGGCGGAACGGGCGCACTGATTCCGCCGGGCGACGCGGCCGCGCTCCGGCAGCGGATCGCTGACGTTGTCGGCGCCCCCGATCTGGCGGCTGCATGGGGACGGGCCGCACGGGCCGCCTATCTCGAGCTCTATGCGCCGGACGAGAACCGCCGGCTGCTCGAGGCGATATACGCGCGTACCGTCGGCGGATGATCGCCGCAAATCGGCACTCCGCGGGTAATCGGGCATCGTCGCGCCGTTTCCACGCCGGAGTCGCTAACACATTGCGGCAAATCTGGTGTTAATTTGTTATATTGCGGCGTCGGGCGGACGACACGCCGGGTTTGGCCTGGTGGTCGAGCGGCCCTGATTCTGCGGTTGATTCCACGAATTTCGCCCGATTGAAGCTCACAAATTGCAACCTGGCAGCGTCATAACACTCGGCTGACGACCCGCCGGTTGTGAAGTTTGACGCTTTTTTGGAAAAGCTCTCACGCGGTGCAGAAATATTTTTTCAGAACAGAAAATCGCGTCGAAGCGCGCACAACATCTGCGAAATTCGGTGCGCTCGCGCCAACCCGAGCCCCCGTGAAACCCCGTATAATCGCTACCCTTTTTTGCGCCGCGGCTAACATTGGCGGCTTGCCTGCGCTGAATGTTAGCGCGCGCCTGAAATTGCGTTAAGTCTCGCAAAAACCTCACGGAACCAGACGTTAATAGCACATTGCTGATTGACTCTCGCATACCGCGGACTTAACAATGGACTTAACAAGTTCGTAACGTGTGTCCACATTTGAGCTGCGTCGCAACAAACGAGTTGTGATTCAACAGCTTACGTGTGGGCGAGCGGCTTGAATCCTCGTATCCCAAGCAGGGGCTACCTCGATGGCGACTTACAATCTCGACCAAACCGACCTCAAACACGCGATCAACTCGACGATCGATCACGCGACCCAGCAACAGATCATTGACTATTTGATCAATGCAGGGGTCGGCTACACCAGCCCCGATGACGGAACGGAGATCCCGGTCCAGGTCGGCGCCGGAATCTCCAACCCGGATCCGGCTGCCAATGTTCTCATCGAGACCAACGCCAATAACGTTGTTAACACTGACGCCAACCTGAAGGCGATCATCGAAGCCACCAGCAGCGACGTGACGCTGACGGTCAACGGCAGCACCCCGGTGCTGGTCGCAACCGGCGACGGCAACGATCAGGTCTTCATCAACAACACCGGCGATACGACGGTTCTCACCGGCGCCGGCAATGACACCGTCTTCGGCGGGTCGGGGCACGATTCAATCAGCGGTGGCGCCGGCAATGACGTGCTCGTCGACAATGCCTCCGGTCACAGCACGCTGGACGGCGGCACCGGCAACGATCTGCTGTTCGGCTCTGGTTCCGACACGCTGCTCGGCGGCGCCGGCAACGACACGCTCTACGGCGGGACCTCGTCCGATCTGGTCGGAGGTCGCGGCAACGACGTGCTGGTCGGCGGCACGGGCAACAATCTGCTCTCCGGCGGCGCCGGCAACGACGCGCTCTACTCGAACTCGGATGCGTCGCACGGCTCGGTCCTGAGGGGTGGTGACGGTGCCGACTCGCTCTACGGTGGCGCCGGCGCCGATACGCTGTATGGCGGCGACGGCAAGGATCTGTTCGTTGGCGGCACCGGGACTGTCGCGGAGTACGGTGGCAACGGTAACGACATCCTCTACTCCGGTAGCGATGCATCGCACGCGACGGCGGTCTACGGCGGCAACGGCAACGACTCGCTCTACGGCGGTGCCGGCAACGACACGCTGTATGGCGGCAATGGCAGCGACACGCTGGTCGCTGGTTCGGGCACGCAGACGCTCATCGGCGGCAACGGCAGCGACTCGTTCGTCGGCTCCGCCACCGGTACGGCCTCGATGGTCGGCGGCAATGGTCAGGACTACTTCTATCTGTCCAACGCCACCAGCAGCGACACCATCGACGGCGGTGCCAGCAACAAGGACTCCCTGACCTTCCTCGATCATGCCTCGACCGACGTGACCGACATCAGCGCCGGATCGAACGGTTCTCTGGACATCACCTTCAGCAATGGTCAGGTGACCCAGATCAGCAGCATCGAATACCTGATCTTCAACGATGGTCACTCGACCAAGCTGTAAGATCTCAGGTCTTCACAAACTAGGTCTTCACTAAACGAAGGCGCCGCCTCAACCCTGGTTGAGGCGGCGCTTTTTTGCGATTGCAGGTGGTGTTCTGAAATGCTGTCTGATAATCTCGGAGTGTTGCAGCCTGCTCCAATTGTGAGTCATCGAGATAATTTAAGCGTTTGCTTAGCGATGATGTAGCGCGTTCAAGCAGGGGCTCCATCGATGGTGACGCAAAACCTGAACCAGACGGGGCTCAAGGCAGCGATCGGCTCCACGATCGATCACGCAACCCGGCAACAGATCCTCGACTATCTGATCACGGCGGGGATCGGGTACACCTCGCCGGATGACGGCACCACGATCCCGGTCCAGGAGGGCGCCGGGATCAGCAACCCGGATCCGGACGCCAATGTCCTGATCGAAACCAACGCGAACAATACGATCAAGCTTGACGCCAAGCTGAAGGCGATCATCGAAGCCACCAAGAGCGACGTGACGCTGACGGTGAACGGCGCCGCCCCGGTGCTGGTCGCGACCGGCGCCGGCAACGACGTTGTCACCTTCAACAACAACCGCGGGACGACGGTCCTCGTCGGTGCCGGCAACGACACGGTGTACGGCGGTGGCGTGGGTCACGAAACGATGGACGGTGGCGCCGGCAACGACTGGCTTTGGGGCGGTAGCTCAGCGCAACTGTTTGGCGGTAGCGGCGACGACACGCTGCTGTCCGGCGGCCCGGTGTTCGATACGAGCATTTCCAGTACGCTTTACGGCGGTACCGGCAACGATGTGCTGTTCGGTGGCTGGGGCAACGATCAACTGTTTGGTGGCGCCGGTGACGACTGGTTGAGCGCAGGTTTCGGCAACGAGATTCTCGACGGCGGCGCGGGCAATGACACGCTGGTTGCCGGCATGGACAGCTGTCAGCTCTACGGTGGCGCCGGCGACGACATACTCTACGCGGACCTGTTTGCGGGGCGCGGTTCGATGCTGTCGGGCGGTGACGGCAACGACACGCTGGAGGGCGGTGCCAGTGGCGTCGCCGACACGCTGGATGGCGGCGCCGGCGACGACTTGCTGCAGGGCGGCGTCAGCACTGTTGCGGAGTACGGTGGCAGCGGTAACGACGTTCTCAAGTCAGGCGCCGGTTATGGGCTCGGCACGTTGCTCGATGGCGGTGCGGGCGACGACACGCTGGTTGCCGGTGCAGGGTATAATCCTGCCAATATCGGTTCCGACACGCTGGACGGCGGTGCCGGCGACGACCTGCTGATCGGCGCTGCCGGGACTGTTGCGGGGTATGGTGGCCGCGGTAACGACGCGCTCTACTCGCACTCGGATGCATCGCATGGTTCGCTTCTCGACGGTGGTACCGGCAGCGACTCGGTGTATGGCGGTGCGGGTGCCGACACGCTCTACGGCGGTGCCGGCAACGACCTCCTGGTCGGCGGCGCCAGGACTGTCGCGGAGTACGGTGGCGACGGCAAGGACGTGCTTTACTCCGGCAGCGACGCGTCGCATGCGACCTCGCTCTATGCCGGCGATGGCAACGATTCGCTCTACGGCGGCGCGGGCAACGACACGCTGTATGGCGGCTCCGGCAGCGACACGCTGGTCGCCGGTTCGGGCACGCAGACGCTGATCGGCGGCAACGGCAATGACTCGTTCGTCGGCTTCGCCACCGGTACGGCTTCGATGGTTGGCGGCAGTGGTCAGGACTACTTCTACCTGAAGAACGCCACCAGCAGCGACAGCATCGACGGCGGTGGGGGCAGCAGGGACTCGCTGACCTTCCTCGATCACGCCTCGACCGACGTGACCGACATCAGCTCCGGATCGAACGGCTCTCTGGACATCACCTTCAGCAATGGCCAGGTGACCCAAATCAGCAACATCGAATACCTGATCTTCAACGATGGTCACTGGACCAAGCTGTAAGATCCTGGGTCTGCACCAAACGACGACGGTGCCTCAACCTGGCCGAGGCGGCGCCTTTCTTTTGCATCCGAACATGCTGAGCTTTGTCGATCGACCCGCTCGAATGGCTGATCTCCATTACAAGTCCCGCGCCAGGCATTTCCCGTCGACGGATGTTAGAAGTTACTTTGTCACATTCGGACCACGTAGCTTTTGTAAAGCCGGGAAGCTTGCTTGACCCGATGGAACTGTGGCCAATAGCTTTCCACGGCCTTGGTAACATCAGTCAAGATAAGCGATCGCTGTAGAAATCAGCCGCTTAACGGACCAACGCGTGGAGCTCTCGAATTGGCCAAGAAGAAGATGCTGAATGCCGGTGCTGGATTGACGGTTGCCAAGCGGATCCAGCCGCTCCTGACATCGCCTGAGTGGGAAGAGATTCGATTGGATGTCGACGCAGACGTGGATCCGGACATCGTCGGATCGATCACCGATCTCTCCGAACTGTTCCCGCCGGCCTCGTTCGACGCGATCTGGTGTTCCCACCTGATGGAGCACCTCTATGCCCATGAGATTCACCCGACCTTTGTCCAGTTCCGCGAGGTCCTCAAGCCGGACGGATTCGCGCTGATCATGTCGCCCGATCTCGAGGCAGTGGCCCAGCACATGCTGACTCAAGGTCTCGGTGCGATCGCCTATGTCTCGGCGGCCGGTCCGATCCGGCCATTGGACATGATCTACGGACATTCCGGCGCAATCGAGCAGGGGCGTCATCATATGGCGCACAAGACCGGCTTTTCGACCGACCGGATGGGGAACCTGCTGCTCAGCGCCGGGTTTCCGACCGTCTCCGTGCGCAGCGGGAATTTCGAGATCTGCGCATTGGCGCTGATGCCGGAAGCCGATGATGGGCGGATCCGGCCGCTCCTGGAGGCCTGCGGGTTCGACTTCCGGGAGACCGTCAGCGCCGCCTGACGGTTGTCGATGTTAAACAATGTTATAAGATTCCGTGGTTAAACCCGATCCGCAGCAATGTCGGGACAGGCTTCTCAAACCTTCTCGATACATATATTTTTGGCTGGCTTGCTGAAAATGCTGCGTTAGCGAACTAACAATGATAAGTTATAGTTCGCTGAGAACCGGATCTGCGCAGTCGAAACTTCGAGGCATCCATGACCACACACCTCTCGCTCGTCGGCGCTGCTTCGGTGGACGACCTGCCACCCACCGGCCTCGCATGTCTCGTCATCGTTGCAAGACAGCATGGTTTGCACCTCACCACGTCCCAGCTCATCCATGACAATCTCCTGCGCGATCAGGAAGTCACGCTCCCCGAGCTCCTGAAGTGCGCGAATTCGTCGGGCATGACGGCAAAGGCCGTCAAGCTGGACTGGAAGGGCCTGAGCCACCTCAAGCGGGCGCTGCCGGCAATCGTTCGCCTGCGCGACGGCAGCCACATGGTGTTGCTGCGCCTTGAGGGCGATGAGAACAGCACCCGGGTGGTGTTGCGGGATCCCAACGCGAGCGAGGATGCCCTGCTCGTGATCGATCAGCCGCGTTTTGAGGACATCTGGTCGGGCGATGTCGTCATGGCCAAACGCGATTACGAGATTTCCGACGAGACCCAGCCGTTCAGCTTGGGTTTTGTCGTCGCCTTGCTGTTTCGCGAACGGCGCATCCTGCGCGACGTCGCGATCGCGGCGCTGATCCTGGGCTTTATGGGCCTGGCGCCGATCATGTTCTGGCGGCTGCTCTCGGACAAGGTCATTTTCTACAAGGCCTACAACACGTTCTACGTGCTGTGTGTTGCGATGTTCGTCGTCATCCTGTTCGAGGCGGCATTCACGTTCCTGCGGCAGTATCTGGTGCAGCGCCTGACGGCACGCATTGACGTCAAGCTGTCGACTTACGTGTTCGAGAAGGTCCTCAATCTGCCGATCGATTACTTCGAACAGAACCCTGTCGGCCTGATTTCCCGGGACATCCGCGAAGTGTTCCGGATTCGTGGCTTTCTGACCGGGCAATTGTTCGGGACTGTTCTCGATTCGACGACGCTCTTTTTCTTCCTGCCCGTCATGTTCTTCTTCAGCCCGATCATGACGCTGATGGTTCTGGCTTTTGCTGGAGCGATCGTTACCTGGCTCGTCCTGATGCTGCCGGCCTACCGGAAGAAGTCCTCGGCAACTTTGGCGGCTGAGGGCGCGCAGGGCGCGTTTCTGATCCAGAGCCTGAACGGCATGAGGACCATCAAGTCGCTGGCGCTTGATACGCGGCAGCGGCACATGTGGGATGTGCTGGTGGCGCGCGTCGCCAAGGCGCGTCTTGCGGAAGGCTTGACCGGAACTGCGATTCAGACGCTGGTGCGTCCCCTCGAACGGCTGGCGGTGAGTGCTCCCTATGCGTTCGGTGTCTACCTGGCGGTAAGCAGCGGCGATCCGGTCTATGTCGGGGCGCTGTTTGCCTTTTTGATGCTGTCGCAACGTGTTGCCGGCCCGCTGATGCAGATGGCTCAGCTCATCAACCAGTATGACGAGGCGCGCACCGCAGTCACGATCGTCGGCAGGCTGGTGAATCAGCCGGCGGAAGAGGGACGTTCCGGCCATGGCGTGAGGGACCCGCTGAAGGGTTTGATCGAGTTCTCCGGTGTCACATTCAAGTACAAGGGCGCGGTGTCGCCGGCGCTGAACAATGTCTCCTTCGAGATTCCCCTCGGCACCACGCTCGGCGTGATGGGCAAGAGCGGCTCGGGCAAGACCACGATCACCCGGCTGTTGCAGCGCCTGCACTCCGACTATGGCGGTCTGATCAAGGTCGACGGTATCGATGTCCGCGAATACGATGTCGATCATCTCCGGCGCAATGTGGGCGTCGTGCTGCAGGAGAACTTCCTGTTCAGCGGCACCATCCGCGAGAATATTTCCGCCGCAAAGCCGGATGCGACCTTCGACGACGTTGTCAGGGCGGCGCGAATGGCCGGCGCCGAGGAATTCATCGACAAGCTGCCGCGAGGCTACGAGACCTATATCTACGAGGGTTCCACCAATCTCTCCGGCGGCCAGCGTCAGCGGCTTGCGATCGCGCGTGCCCTGATCGTCAATCCTCCGATCCTGATCCTGGACGAAGCGACCAGCGCGCTCGATGCGGAGAGCGAGACCATCGTGAACGCGAACATTTCGCGGATTGCGCATGGCCGCACGCTGATCATCATCTCGCACCGCCTGTCGTCGCTGACCAAGGCCGATGCGATCCTCGTGCTCAATCGCGGCGTGGTCAACGATATCGGACGTCATGATGAACTTCTGGAACGAAACGACATCTATAGCTCGCTCTGGTACCAGCAGAATACACACCTTGTTCCGACGGGCCGCAGCGACAAGAACTTCAGGAGCCCGACCCTTGTCTCCTAACCAAGCTTCGCTCGCGACCGTTCGCCAGTTCCAGTCCGAGACCGACGCGATCCGCGAGGCCGCCGAGCCGCTACTGGCCCGCGCGACGCTTTTCGTGCTGTCGGCGTTCCTGGTATCGCTTGTGGCGATCATGTGCCTCACGCGCCTCGATCGGGTGATCACGAGCGTGGGCGGCAGGATCGTTCCCGTCGATTCGATCAACGTGCTGCAGGCGCTCGACGCGTCGATCATCAAGACGATCGATGTTCGGGACGGTCAGCAGGTTGAGAAGGGGCAGCTGCTTGCGACCCTCGATTCGACCTTCACCGCGGCCGACGTCACGCAGTACAAGTCGCAGGTTGCGAGCCTTGACGCGCAGGTGGCCCGCGATGAGGCCGAACTGTCCGGAAAACCGTTGTCATTTGGTGGGACCAAGGATCCGGAGGCCACCAAGTACAACGCCTTGCAAAAGGCGCTCTACGACCAGCGCGTTGCCCAGTACAACGCGCAGGTGACGAGCTACGATTCCAAGATCAGTCAGACCGAAGCGACGATCCAGAAGGCGAGAAAGGACGACGAGCGGTATGGTCAACGCGCCGAGATCGCCAGCAAGATCGAGGACATGCGCTCGACGCTTGCCGAAAGCGGCAGCGGATCCAAGCTCAACCTTTATCTATCGCAGGATACCCGCCTGGAGTTGTTGCGTCAGATCGACAATACGCACAACACCTTGCTGGAAGCGCAACACCAGCTGGACTCGCTGAAGGCGGACCGCAAGGCCTTCATCGAGCAGTGGAACGCGCAGCTGAGCCAGGATCTGGTCACGACGCGCAACAGCCTGGACACGGCCCGCGCATCCTTTGACAAGGCCACCAAGCACCAGGACCTCGTGCGGTGGACGGCGGCAGAGCCATCGGTCGTGCTGACGCTCGCCAAGCTCTCGGTCGGATCCGTGCTGAAGCCGGGCGATCCCTTCATCACGCTGATGCCGCTGAGGACGCGGCTCGAGGCCGAGATCCAGATCCTGTCGCGCGATGTCGGCTTCGTTCGGCCGAACGACCCCTGCACGATGAAGGTCGATGCCTTCAACGCGGCCGAGCACGGTACGGCGCAAGGCAAGATTCGCTGGATCAGCGAAGGTGCCTTCACGACCGATGATGACGGAAAGGCCGTCGATGCCTTCTACAAGGCGCGGTGCTCGGTCGACGAGACCAACTTCAAGGATGTTCCGAAGAACTTCCGCCTCATCCCCGGCATGACGCTGCAGGGCGATGTCAATGTCGGCACCCGCTCGGTGGCGATGTATCTGCTCGGCGGCATGCTGCGCAGTGCCAAAGAAGCTATGCGTGAGCCATGACGGTATCGGCGCGATCCCTGCTTGAGTTGTTCCGATCCGGTTCGTCCCGTTCAGAGTCACAGCCGTTTGAACGGGGATTGGCGGCTTACGAGAACCGGCAATATCTCGAGGCGTTCCGCCTTTGGAGGCTTGCGTCGGAAGCGGGCAATCCGGAGGCGGATTACCGGATCGGACTGCTCTATGCGAAGAACGAGGGTGTTATCGGCAGCCTTCCGGACGCGGTCGCGTGGTATGACCGCGCCGCCCTGAGCGGACATACCGATGCGCAATTCCAGCTTGGCTTGATCTACTTCCACGGCGTCCAGGCTGCCGTCGGACCGAACAGGCCCGAGATGTGGCGGCAGTCCACTGCGGCGCGTCTGGGTGACAAGGCCGCCAGCGTCCACGATCTGGTGTTCCCGAACGGGACCGGCGTACCGAGGGATCTCGACATCGCCTTCCTCTGGATGTCGGTGGCGGCAGAAGCCGGCAAGGCGGAGGCGCAAGCGATCCTTGGTGACATGTACGCCAACGGGCAAGGCTGCGCGCGGGATCACGCGACTGCCCTGCGTTGGTACCAGGCCGCGGCCGAGCAGAACGCGGCGTCAGGTCAATTCGCACTCGGTGACGTGCATTATCAAGGGCGCGGCGTTCCGGTTGATTTCGCGCAGGCCGCGGCCTGGTATCAGAAAGCTGCGGAGCAGGGGCATGTCCGCGCACAGGTTGCGCTCGCGTTCATGAGCCTCAAGGGCACCGGCCTCCCCGCGAACGCTGAAGAGGCCGCGCGGCTGTTCCAGAGTGCGGCCGCCCACGACGATACGATCGCGCTCTACAACATCGCGCTGCTGCGGCTGAGCGGCAAAGGGACCGTCAAGGATCTCGACAAGGCCGAGACCGCGTTGCGCAAGGCGGCACGGAAGGATTACCTGCCGGCGATCCAGGCGCTGGCTGAATTCTATGCGCTCGGCACTGCTGCGGAACCGGATCTGCGCGAGGCGGCGTATTGGTACGAGAAGGCGGCAGAGCGCGGCGACGCGCAGGCGCAGTTCTTTACCGGGCGCTTCTATGCCACCGGCACCGGCGTTGCGCCCAGCATCCGCCAGGCCGCGAAGTGGTTCGAACGCGCGGCCGAGAACGGCCATGCCACGGCGGCCCACAACATCGCGGTGTTCTACCTCAACGGCAACGGCGTGACGCGCGACGCCGCGACCGCGATCAAGTGGTTCGAGCGCGCCTCCGAGGGCGGCATCAGCGCCGCGGGCGTGCAGCTCGGCCGGCTCTACTCGGCGGGTAACGGCGTGCCGCGCGACCAGGCGCGGGCAGCCGAATGGCTTAGCAAGGCGGCCAACGGCGGCGACGCCGATGCGAAGACGGCCTATGCCGTGTTTCTGATCCAGGATGACCCATCCGAAGCGCGTCTTGCGCAGGCACGCACGCTGCTGACCGACGCCGCTGAGGTCGGTCACTCCGCCGCGGCATTCCAGCTGGGCGGGCTTCACATGGGGAGATCAGGTGGTCCCGTCGATCTACCGGCGGCCGCCCAATGGTTCAAGCGTGCGGCAAGTGCCGGCCATGTCGAGGCCCAGCACAGCCTGGCGCTCCTGTATTCCGATCCCAAGAGCAGCCTCAAGGATCCGCAGGCCGCCACAAGCTGGATCGTCAAGGCTGCCGAAGGCGGCAACGCCGCAGCGCAGTTCAAGCTTGCGGTGATGTATTGCACCGGGCAGAGCGTCGAGCAGGATCTTGCCCAGGGCGTCAGGTGGTACGAGGCGGCGGCGCGCCAGGGCCATGCGACGGCGCAATACAACCTTGCCGCGATGCTGGGGCGCGGACAGGGCTGCGAGGCCGATCCGGCGAAGGCGGCCGAATGGTTCAAGGCAGCTGCGGAGCAGGGCATGGTGGAAGCCCAGCTCGCGCTTGGCGATGCGCTGCGCGCCGGCAGCGGCGTCGCGCAGGACCGCGATTCTGCGCTGCGCTGGTATCGACAAGCGGCACAGCGGAACAACGAAGGGGCGCTGCGCCGCCTGCAGGCGATGGGCGAGAGCGTCGGCTGATGTTGCTGGATGCGTGCCTCTCGTCGTGCGCAGCTAAAGCAGAGACGATCGGCGGCTTTGTTGTTGGGCGCGAAGGCACGGAAGCGGGCACGTCTGGATGACAATCTGGGCAAGACGAACGATGACTTTCATATCGACGACAGAGAGATTGCGTTAATGTTGCGGTCGCGGAGCAAACCTTCCATGTATCATTGGTTGTGTGAAGATGACCGATAGCACCGGGAGGTCATCGATCTTGGGTGTGCTTGAATAACAACGTGATCTCGGAATCGAACTTTTGGTTCACCGAGAAAGAACTGGGACCAACGTTAAACGTTGGCAGGAGATTGAGTGGCAATGAACAAGATTGTTGAACGGAGCGTCAGGGACACAAGGGACATGCAGCCCGTTGCCAGTCCGGTTCAGCAGGACGATCATTCGCAGAGCGTGTTCCTGGATCCGGATGTAAGCGATCTTCAATCCGGACCAAGATTGCGCGGCGCTATCCTCGAGTATTCTGGGCGGGCGATTTCCGGTTGGATTGTGGACGCTCAATCGCCTGCTTCGACCGTCTCGATCGCGCTCTTTGTCGCTTCGCATTGTGTCGAAGAGGGACGGACAGGCCGACCGGCGCCGGCCAGCATCGGCAAGCAGAGCGCGATCGGGCGTCCCGGATTTCGGATCAATCTATCGACGCGCGGCGTGCGCCGCCGCCTCGCACGCGCGCTGAGAAACGCGCTGGTCGAACCCAAGCATGCGCAGATCTATCTCCGCGTCAGCCTGAACGACGGCGAGTACTACGAGATACCCCTGTTCGAAAACTTCGCGCCAAGCGAGGTAGTTGTTGCGCTCGGCTTCTCGACCGAAGACTACGACGATCTCCTGTTTCCGAACAACGACGGCAGGGTCGTTACCGGACTTGCGGAGGGCACCAGCAAGGAGGTGCGCTACATTTGTTTTTACCTGCCGCAATTCCATTCATTTGAAGAAAATGACCGGTGGTGGGGACCGGGGTTCACCGAGTGGACCAACGTCGCGCGCATGCGCGCGCAATTCCCCACGCACGAATCGCCATGGCTGCCGGCTGATCTCGGCTTCTATGATGTCCGGCTGCCGGAAACGCGCCGTCAGCAGGGTGACCTGGCGCGCAAATACGGCGTCGACGGGTTCTGCTACTACGTCTACTGGTTCCAGGGTCGGAGGCTGTTGGAAAAGCCGCTCCAGCTCATGCTTGAGGACGGAGAGCCGAACCTGCCGTTCTGCATCTGCTGGGCAAACGAGAACTGGTCCCGCCGGTGGGACGGTTCGGATGCCGAACTGCTGCTGGGGCAGAATCACTCGCTGGACGATGATGTTCGCTTTATCGACGACATGGCCGATCTGCTGCTCGATGAGCGCTACATAACCGTCGATGGTCGAAAGATCATCGTCATCTACCGGCCGTCATTGTTGCCGGACAAGCAGCACTTGTTCGAGATCTGGCGCAAGCGAGCCAGAGAGCTCGGGATCGGTGAGCTTCTGATCTGCAACGCGATGACGTTCGGAGAGTTCGACCCGCGAGACGTCAATTGTGATGCCGCAATCGAATTTCCGCCGCACACGGTCTCGACGAGGGAGGTGCCGCCGACCGACGTCCACGCACCGGCGACCTTCGCCGGAAAGGTGTACGACTATGTCGACGCCATGCGGTCGTCTCTCGGCAAGAGCTACGATTTCCCGTTTTTTCCCGCCGTGATGCCGCGCTGGGACAATACGCCGCGCAAGGGCGCGCGCGGTCACGTCTTTACCAGGTCGAGCCCGGAGGCGTTCGAGGTCTGGCTTCGCGACGCGACCCTGCGGGCGAAGGGCAACAGCTTTACCGAGTCATTGGTCTTCATCAATTCCTGGAACGAGTGGGCGGAGGGCGCTCATCTCGAGCCGGACTCGCGCTATGGACGCGCGTTTCTGGAGGTCGTGCGGCGGGTCGCTTCGGCGGAGCCTATTTCGGCCCAGATTCGAAATACTCCGGACCTTCTGGATTGCCTGAGCAGGCAGGAGCTCGAATGGGCGGTGAAGGAATCATCCGCGCATGTCGAGGTGCTGGCAAACCTGCATCGATCGGGTCTCGGTCAGTCGGGGGTGCAGCGTATCAGAAGCGGCGTCCCGGTCGAGGCAGAAGGCGCGTCCGATGGTCCGGTGGGCTCGTTGCTGGTCATTGAAAACATCAACTCCCAAACGAGCGAGCGGGTGATCGCCGATCCGCGATACGAGATAGTGGTGCGCGGATGGATCTGTGCGGGCACTGCTTTCGAAGCAAGCAGGCAAAGAACGGGCTTCCTGGTCCTGTCGTCGCTTGCCGCGGAGAATGCAGCGAACAGCGGGTACTGTCTGATCGTTGACTGGCACGAGCGCGTCGACGTGAAGGAATACATGAAGGCCGAAAGCAAGGACTCCTATTTCGGTTTTCAGGTGTCCTTCTCGATTCGGGATCTGGCGGATGGTGAGTATCAACTCGCGGTCCTGGAGGTCGGCGACGGAGCCAGTCTCCTCGTGAGGTCGCGTCACTCGATCATCGTGAGACGTTGAGGCCGGCTATGCTCGCAAGTGTCGTCATCGCCTGCTACAAGCACGAACAGTACCTCGAGGAATGCCTCGAGACTGTCTATCAACAGACCTTTGCCGACCTCGAACTCGTCATCGTGGACGACAATTCGCCGGACAAGAGCTTTGAGGTCGCGCAGAAGGTCATCAAGAAGAAGTCGTTTGGGAAGCGCTTTGTTTCCTGCAAGCTGCTCAAGAACCCGCAAAATCTGGGCGCCCACTACACCTGGAACAGAGCATTGTCGCTGACCGGCGGCGACCTGATTTTCCTTTTGAACTCGGACGACGCCTTTTCCAGGGATCGGGTTCGACAGTTCGCGGACAAGTGTGGCAAGGAGCGGCTGTTTTTCGGCTTCTCGGCGGTCGAGCCGATCGATGAACACGGCAAGTCGATCGCCAACTATCAGTTTCCGACACGCCTGCGCTATGCAATCGACCGCGCTCAAATTGCCAGCACGCCATTGTCATGGACGTTCCTGGATTCCCAGATCGCGGCCTCAACCGGAAACTTTGTCTTCAGCCGCGAGCTGTTGCGGCAGGTCGGCTGGCTCGCCGATCTCAAATACTGCCACGACTGGGACTTCGCCCTGCGCGCCGTAACGAAAGTCGAGCCGACCTACCTTGAGACCGACCGCTATCTGTATCGGCTTCATTCAACCAACAGTTTCCGAAGTCTGAGCAAGGTGGCGGAGAGCGAGACCAAGGCCTGCATGGAGTCGTATTGTCTGAATGCGATCGCGTCGAGGCCTCAGAACAAGACCTGCCTCAGTCCGTCGAATTTCGGCGATTCATTCTATGACTTCGTGAAGCTGCATCCCAATTTCAATTATTGGGTGAAGCAGATCTACGCGCCGTATCATCTGGAGCATCGGACCGTGGAGTCGAACGATCGGACCAGGCCGCTTCGCTGGCGCTGATCAAGGCGCGTAAGGCCGGCGCTGTCCGTTCCGATCGAATCGGAACGGAGCGGGGCTTCAGGTTCGGCGCACCTGCTTCACGGATGCCGGCACGCGGTTCGCGCCAAGGCGATCTAACACAGGTTCTTGGACGACGACTGCGCAGTCGCTTTCAACACTTCGCGTAGCGCTTCGAGGCGATCGGTTTGACAAGGCATGGTGGGGACCAGCCAGCCACCCTCGTCATTTTCGTTCCAGGCATAGATCAGTACTGCGGGCGCCCGGCGATCGGGTGCGCGGCTGTTCACCCAGCTGATCGATTGCGCCAGATGGCCAGCCAATTCCTTCTTGGTCGGAGCTGTATAGAAATTGGTGATCCCGTCGCCGGGACGCTGCTTTGTCTCCCAGGGCACGGGGTGTTCGATGCGAGGGCGCCTGTCCCATCCCGTCATCACCGTGGGCACAACGGGGAGCTGGCTGGCGGCCAGATCATTCCAGCCTTTTTCGGCATATTTCGCGAGATCGGCAAAGCTTCCCCGGCCGTTGCCGGTTGTCAGCGCATACGACCCGACTGCGTCGGCGCCCACATTGGCGGCCTCCTGGCTCAGGAATTTCATGTCTCCTGCCAGCACGATGTAGGGATCCGCGAGACCAGCTCCGTTCGCGTCGGATTTGAACTTGCTCAACTGGCTCCGGAGGCCTTCCACACCTCCCCAGCTTCGCTGCACATCTGCACCCTTGATGAAGCCCAGGAAGTAGAGCGGCCGATCGTTCTCCACCTTCAGATAGTTCTTGTCCGCCATCAGGCCGATGTGCTCGTGGGGGAGCGAGGACAGCTTGGCCAGCGATCCCCACCGGCCGAGCTCGGTGAACATGCAGTATCGGAGATTGGCGGCCTTGGGACGTGCCCTGAACTCGTAAAGGGCTTTCGACATCGGATGGTTGGCCCCGTAGGCGGCAAATGCCCAATAATCCAGTCCGGCAAAAATCGCCTGGTCGATCTCCTTATCCATCTCGTTCTCGATCGAGGTCGGGAAATCAAGCGTGTTGGGCGCGCGGTTCACCTGCGTCCCGAAGAAGGGAGTCCGCCAACGATATCTTTCAGGGGCGAGCGATTGCTTGACGGCCTCGGTTGGTTGCGAGCCCGGTGAATACCAGGCGTCCCATCGAATTGCGCCCACGAGCGGCCTGTGAGGGACCGGGGCCGCGGCAGACTGCCCGGAACCCAAGACGCTGAGCGCGCCGGGCAGGAAGCTTGCGGATAGTGATGTTAAAAACATCCTTCGCGTGAGCGCGAACGGCTTCCGAGCTGCTTCGTTCCTATTGTCCATTGGCGATCTCCGATCGTTCCCGTCCCGTGACACGATTTTCGTGCAAACGACACCAAGCCTCTCTGCTCTATTGTATTGATTTTCCTCGAAATAACCTTACAACAGTTAAGTGTGAGCACTTCGTGTTATAGCCTTAATCTCGCAAAATAAGTGCGTTAGTAGGGAATTCGGGGTGCGAGCCAATGTTAATTGCTTGTTGATCTCGTGGGGAGCGGCGCAGGTTGGACATGGAAATTCCAGCATTGTCTAGTTTCAGCTCAGGCGTGAATCTCGATACGCTTCCAGCAAGTGAGATCGAGACAAGGCTTAGAGAATTCTTTTCCGGGCGGATCGCAAATCCGAATCCCGACGAACTGATCCAATCGGTCAAGCAGTTGGAGCAGCAGTTCGGTGATTACAGGGAATTCCAGTTTGCAAAGGCGGCGGCGCTTGTGCAGGCATGTGATTTCGCCGGAGCGCGCGGTATCCTTCTCGACCTCGTCAAGCAGCTGCCGTCCGACTCGCGGGTGTTGCATCGCCTCGCGATCGCGGATCTCAACATGGGAGCCGCCTCCGAAGCGCAGGACGTCTATCTTTCCGCGCTCGCTGCAGCCCCGAAAAGTGAAAATCTGCGGCGAGAGTTTGCCGGCCTCCTGCGCGTGATGGAGGCGAGGAAGCTCTATGCCGGGATCGATCGCAAGAAGCACGGCCTCGCAGTGGTGTGCGCCATCAAGAATGAGGGCGACGATCTGCTGGAATGGCTGCACTTCCACAAACTGGTAGGGGTCGATCACTTCTACCTTTACGACAACGGCAGCACCGATAATACGCATGCCGTCATCGAGTCCTTCCCGTGGCCCGAAATGATCACGTATCATTTCGTCGCAGGGGAATTCGGTCAGATGCGCGCATTCTCGCATGCGATCGACAGCTATCGCAATTGTTCGGAATGGTGCGCCTTCATTGATGCGGATGAGTATCTGTTTCCGACCGAGGCCGGCAACATCAAGGACGTCCTGGCGGAGGTCGGGCCGGCGCCGGCCGTGGCGGTGCAGTGGTTGAATTTCGGATCGAACGGTCACGACGCGAGGCCGGCCGGCTTGTGCATCGAGTCCTTCACGCGTCGGGCGCCGGACGACTTCCCGGATCATTTCATCATGAAGTCGATCCTGAGGCCCGACACGATCGTGGCCTACCTGCATCCCCATCAATCCCTGATTTTGGGTTGCTACGTCCAGGAAGACGGCACGCCTGTGTTTCCGATCGGCGGGCGCATTACCGCTCCAAAGCGGAACAAGCTCGTGATTAATCACTACTACACGAAGTCGAGGCAGCAATTGCTGAAGAAGCGCGAGCGCGGCAGGCCGTTGGCCGATGGTGATCCTGAAAAGATCCGCGCGATGGAGTTCTTCACCTTGCGCGATCGCAATGACGTTGAAGACGCAACGATTCAACGATTTCTTCCGGAGCTGAAGAAACTGATCCCGAGCTGAATCTGGGGAACAGCGATGTTCCTCGCTGGGGGAGGGCTATCGCCCAGGCGTCCCTTCGGCGACCGTGCAAGCGTCTGGCCTCGTGGCTCGAGACGCGCCGCAAGCGGCGCTCCTCGCCATGAGGGTCTACAGCTCTGCCACAAAAACAACGCCTCATCCCCGCGCAAAGGTTTTGCCTTTGTCGCTGGAGGTGCCTGCCATGGGCGGCGTCGCGAAGGATGGCCGCAAAGACGCGGCGCACAGGATTTTCCAAATACGTTAGCCCCGCTCGCCTGGTAGAGGGCGGCAGGCGAGCGCCCCGATAAATCGTGGGGTGCTTGCAGCGATCCCTGATCGCAGCGGTCGGCTACAGGGGCTCCAGTCGGTATTTCTGCAGCAGCGCTTGCGCGGCGTCGACGTCGATCCTCGGCGGCCTCTGGAAGATCGACATGTTGTTGGCACGCGCGATTTCCCGGGCGACCGTCCGCACCGGATGGTAGTGGGGGCGGTTCTCGAAGTCATGAATTGCAATGAAGGCGCCCGGTGCGGCGTGAAGCACGCACTGCACGAAGCAGGCCACGCGAAACCGGCCATCGATGAAATACAGGTCGGCAGTCCTGCTTTCCGGACGCTCCCAGACGAGTTCGTGATAGTCGGGCCACGAGCTCTCTCGCTCCCGGTCCGCCGGATGACCCCATTCGCGCAGCTTGCCGATATCGACGTGCAGCAGCAGCGGTTTGGTGCTTGCGCCTTTTGTGGCGTCGCCGACGTTGGAGAGCCATTCCTCGGAGGAATCAATGGAGATGACCCACTCCTTCTTGGTTTGGCAGGCCAGCCAGGTGCTTCCTCCCGAGCCAAATTCCAGATAGCGCGTCGAGATATCCACGAAACTCTTGAACAGTGTCAGTTCCTGACCGTCCATTGCGACATTCATGGCGAATCCTGTCGTTTCTTGATTGCTCTGGTGGGTGGCGCCCACCATTGGCGGAAGGCGGATGTGGCTCGTCAAACGGCGATGAGGTTGAATCGTCATCGCGCTTCCCGGCTTCCTGCTTGGACAACGTCCCTCCGCAAGACCGCCTCTGGCATTTCGAGCAAGCGCCGGATGTTCACATCCTTGAACCCGGGCGCTCGCGAGAGATCGGCGACTACTGGTTCAGCCCGACGCGCTCGACCTTGTAGCCGCGCTCCAGGATCGCGCGCCACCATGGCTGCTCGTCGACATACCAGCGCACGGTCTTGGCGATGCCGGTTTCAAAATTCTCCTCGGCGCGCCAGCCGAGCTCGGTTTCGAGCTTGGTGGCGTCGATGGCGTAGCGGCGGTCATGGCCAGGCCGGTCTTTGACGAAATTGATCAGTTGACGCCGCGGGCCTGCCGCAGCCGGCGCGACCTCGTCGAGCAGGTCGCAGATGCTCTCGACCACGTGCAGATTGGTGCGCTCGTTGCGGCCGCCGACATTGTAGGTCTCGCCGACCTCGCCGCGCTCCAGCACCAGCGTCAGCGCCTTGGCGTGGTCCTCGACGAACAGCCAGTCGCGGATGTTCTGACCGTCGCCATAGACCGGCAGCGGCTCGCCGGCGAGCCCCTTGATGATCATGTGCGGGATCAGCTTCTCCGGGAAGTGATAGGGCCCGTAATTGTTGGAGCAGTTGGTCACCAGGGTCGGCAGCCCGTAGGTCTCGTGCCAGGCGCGCACCAGATGATCTGATGATGCCTTGCTGGCGGAATAGGGCGAGTTCGGCGCATAGGCCGTGGTTTCGGTAAACAGGCCTTCGTCGCCGAGCGAACCGAACACCTCGTCGGTCGAGATATGCAGGAAGCGGAACTGGTCGCGCTTCTCGGGCGAAAGCGTACGCCAATGGCGCAGCGTCTCCTGCAGGATCGTGAAAGTGCCGACGATATTGGTCTGGATGAATTCGCCGGGGCCGTCGATCGAGCGGTCGACATGGCTTTCCGCGGCAAGGTTCATCACCGCGTCGGGCTGATATTTTTCGAACAGCCGGCGCAGGTTCTGCGCCTCGCAGATGCAGGCCTTTTCGAACGTATAGTTCAGGCTCTCGGTTGAGCCGGGCAGCGATGCCAGGTTTGCCGCATAGGTCAGCTTGTCGATGTTGACGACGCGGGCGTGGGTGTCTCGCAGCAGGTGACGGACCACGGCGGAGCCGATGAAACCCGCTCCGCCGGTGACGAAAATCGTCGATCCCTTAAACCGCATGTTTCAATACCTCGGCAGTGCGGGGTTGGCCCTGGAAGGAGCGATAGACCGACAGCAGATACTCGCCGTAGCTGCTCTTGGCGGTCTTCTGTGCCACCTTCGCGAAGGCTTCGAGCGAGATGTAGCCCTGGCGCAGCGCGATTTCCTCGGGGCAGGCGATGCGCAAGCCCTGGCGCTGCTCCAGGATCTGGACGAAGTGGCTCGCCTCGACCAGCGAGGAATGGGTGCCGGTGTCGAGCCAGGCAAAACCGCGGCCGAGCACCTCGACATAGAGGTCGCCGCGCTCGAGATAGGCCTTGTTCACGTCGGTGATCTCGATCTCGCCGCGCGGCGACGGCTTGATGCCGGCCGCGATGTCGACCACGTCATTGTCGTAGAAGTAGAGGCCGGTGACGGCGACGTTGGATTTCGGCCGCTTCGGCTTCTCCTCGATCGACAGCGCCCGGTTGGTGCTGTCCAGTTCCACCACGCCATACTGCTCCGGCGCGTTCACGACGTAGCCGAACACGGTGGCGCCCTTCTTGCGGACCGAGGCGGCCGACAGCATGCTCGGCAGGCCGTGGCCGTAGAAAATGTTATCTCCTAACACAAGAGCGACGGAGTCATCGCCGATGAAGTCGCGCCCGACGATGAAGGCGTCGGCCAGACCCCGCGGGGTCTCCTGCGTCGCATAGGAGAAGCGGATGCCGATCTCGTGGCCGTCGCCGAGCAGGCGCTGGAACAGCGGCTTGTCTTGCGGCGTCGAAATGATCAAAATGTCGCGAATTCCGCCCAGCATCAGCGTCGACAGCGGATAGTAGATCATCGGCTTGTCGAACACCGGCAGCAGCTGTTTGGAAACGACGGTAGTCACGGGGTAGAGGCGCGAGCCGGTTCCACCGGCGAGGATAATGCCCTTCATGGTCCCTCACAGTTTGATTATCAAAACATAACATATAGCGTGCGCCGCACAAGTTTGTTATGAGAGCGAATTAACATTTCGGGCCTGCGCAGATCGGAACCCTTGTTAAATGAACGTCATC
Source organism: Bradyrhizobium sp. th-b2 (assembly GCF_000426785.1). Classification (NCBI taxonomy): domain Bacteria; kingdom Pseudomonadati; phylum Pseudomonadota; class Alphaproteobacteria; order Hyphomicrobiales; family Nitrobacteraceae; genus Bradyrhizobium; species Bradyrhizobium sp. th-b2. The sequence continues at coordinate 97,730 of NZ_AUGA01000026.1, read as the reverse complement.
AAGACCGAACTTCCCGAAGTCCTGATCGTCGAGCCGAAGCTGTTCGGCGACCAGCGCGGCTTCTTCCTGGAGACCTACCAGTTCCCCCGTTATGTCGAGCACGGCATCACGCGGCCCTTCGTGCAGGACAACATGTCCCGCTCGGCCTATGGCGTGCTGCGCGGGCTGCATCTGCAAAACCCCGTCACCCAGGGCAAGCTCGTCTCCGTGCTGCGCGGCAAGGTGCTGGACGTTGCCGTCGACGTGCGCCTCGGCAGCCCGAATTTCGGCAAGCATGTCGCGGTCGAATTGAGCGAGGAGAACCGCCGGCAATTGTGGGTGCCGCGCGGTTTTGCCCATGGGTTCGTGGTGCTCTCGGAAACCGCCGACTTCTTCTACAAATGCGACGATTTCTACAGCCCCAAGGACGAGCTCTCGATCCGGTGGAACGATCCCGCGATCGGGATCAAATGGGGCGTCGACAAGCCGCAGCTGTCGGCCAAGGATGCCGACGCACCGCTGTTGGCCGACGCCAGCAATCTTCCGACCTACGGACAAATCTGATGCGGATCTTGTTGACGGGAACACGTGGCCAGGTTGGCAGTGCGCTCAAGCCGCTGCTGGAAGGACACGGCACGGTCATCGCGCCGCCGACCGCGGAGTTCGATCTGTCGAAGCCGGAAAAGCTGGCGGGCCAGCTTGAAAGCCTGAAGCCCGATCTCATCTTCAATCCGGCGGCCTATACCGCGGTCGACCGCGCCGAGGACGAGCGCGAGCTGGCGTTCCTGGTCAACGCGAAGGGACCTGAAGCGATCGCCAAATGGGCTGCGGCGAACCGCGTGCCGCTGGTGCATTTCTCCACCGACTACGTGTTCAATGGTTCGGGCGACCGGCCGTGGCGCGAGGACAGCCCGACCGAGCCGCTGTCGGCCTACGGCGCGAGCAAGCTTGCCGGCGACGTCGCGATCCAGGCGGCGGGCGGCGCGCATCTCATCGCGCGCACCTCATGGGTCTATGCCGCAACGGGCACGAATTTCCTGCGGACCATCGCGCGGCTCGCCGGCGAGCGTAAGGAGCTGCGGATCGTGGCCGATCAGATCGGTGCGCCGACGACGGCACGCGCGATCGCCGGCGCGGTTGCCGGCATCGTGCTGCCGAACGTCACCACGTTGCACGATCAGCTCGTGCGCCGGGGCGGCGTCGTCAATCTTGTTTGCGCCGGCGAAACCAGCTGGCACGGTTTTGCGCGTGCGATCGTTGACGGACTGAAATCACGTGGCGTCACGCTGGCTGTCGAGAACGTCGTTCCGATCGCCACGGCCGATTTCCCGACCAAAGCGGTGCGCCCGGGCAATTCGCGGCTGGATCTGTCGCGGCTGAAGGCGCAGTTCGGGGTGACGATGCCGACCTGGCAGGAAGCGCTCGCACCTGAACTCGATGCATTTGTCCAGCTCGGCGCGCCGGCCCACGCCTAGCGCGTCTTCGCGCGACGTGGACGCCGGTTTGCGCGAATAAAGCGCGTCAAACAAAAAGCCTCGGTTCTGAGTCCATCAGAACCGAGGCTTCGTGATTGAGTCGACCCGCGGTGATCGCCGCCGGGCCCGGCCGCTCAGCGCGGCCGGCCGATGCTGTCGTAGGTGAAGCCGTGCGCGGCCATCTCGTCCGGACGGTAGATGTTGCGCAGGTCGACGACGACCGGATGCCTCATCTCCTGCTTGATGCGGTTGAGATCGAGGGCGCGGAACTGGCGCCACTCGGTCACGATCACCAGCGCATCCGCCTGCCGCGCGCATTCATAGGCATCCTTGCAGTACTCGATCTCCGGCAATTCCTTGCGCGCCTGCTCCATGCCGACGGGATCGTAGGCCTTCACCTTGGCGCCGAAGTCGATCAGGCCGTTGATGAGCGGGATCGAGGGCGCCTCGCGCATGTCATCGGTATCGGGCTTGAAGGTCAGGCCGAGCACGCCGATCGTCTTGCCGCGCAGCTCGCCGCCGAGCACGTTGGCGACCTTGCGCGCCATCGCGCGCTTGCGGTTGTCGTTCGCGGTCAGCGTGGCTTCGACGATTTTCAGCTGCACGTCGTGGTCGAGCGCCGTCTTGAACAGCGCGCGGGTGTCCTTCGGGAAGCAGGAGCCGCCATAGCCCGCGCCGGCGTGCAGGAACTTGGTTCCGATCCGGTTGTCGAGCCCGATGCCGCGCGCAACCTCCTGCACGTTCGCCCCGACCCTTTCGGAGAGATCGGCGATCTCGTTGATGAAGGTGATCTTGGTGGCAAGGAAGGCATTTGCGGCATATTTGATCAATTCCGCCGTGCGCCGAGCGGTATAGAGGATCGGCGCCTGGTTCAGATAGAGCGGGCGATAGACATCACCCATCACCTTCTTGGCGCGCTCATCCTCGGTGCCGACGACGATCCGGTCGGGATGGCGGAAATCCTGGATTGCCGCGCCTTCGCGCAGGAATTCGGGGTTTGACGCCACGGCGAAATCAGCGCTGGGATTGGTTTCGCGGATCAGGCGTTCGACCTCGTCGCCGGTGCCCACGGGCACGGTCGACTTCGTCACCACCACGGTGAATTTCTTGAGCGCCGCGCCGATCTCGCGGGCGGCCGCATAGACGTAGCTCAAATCCGCATGGCCATCGCCACGCCGCGACGGAGTTCCGACCGCGATGAACACGGCATCGGCTTCTCCGACGGCTCCCGCGAGCTCGGTCGTGAAGGTCAGTCGCCCGGCACCGGTGTTGGTCTTGACGAGCTGATCGAGGTCAGTTTCGTAGATCGGGATCTTGCCGCGCTTCAGGGCTTCGATCTTGTCGGCGTCCTTATCGACACAAACGACCTGATGGCCGAAGTCGGCAAAACACGCTCCTGACACGAGACCTACATATCCCGTTCCAACCATTGCAATCTTCATGAATCCGCTCGTCGATCAGTGTGTGGAGAGGAGGAGTTAGCACTAGCACAATTGGCACCGATAACGCCAAGTTTTATAACGTATAGTTTGTGTTGAAGGTCGGCGGCTTTTTGTGCAAACGGTGATTGCCTGAGTGCAGTTGAGTGCTCGCTAGTCACCCAGGGCGCGCCATGGACGTCATTCTCAGTTTGCAATCGATTGACAACCGAGCCGCCGTTTGAGGGTTGACATGAGGATGAAGACGATCAGTAAGCACAAGCCCTCAGGAACTGAATACGCGTCGTTGCAAACGCAGTTCTCCAGATACGATCGCACCACGTTTTCTGGGTTTGTTTATGACCGCACCGATCTCGGCCGACGCTACACCGTCGAACTGCTCGTCGACGGCGAGCCATACATGTCATCATTGTGTGACGAGTTTGTAACAGAGCTGGCCGACGCCGGGATTGGCGATGGCCGATTTGGCTTTACCTTCCACGTGCACGATCAGGTCGGCTCGAACGCGGGGATCGTTGAAGCCAGACTGGCAAATATCGGAAGTCCCGTCGGTGCTCCGATTCGTTGCGATGTCGCCGCACCAGAGGCGCAGTGGCACCGGATCGGCGATATCAAATGGGCCGGAGGTTTGCGCTTCGAAGGCTGGCTTGCTCAAGACGTCGACGAAGACATCGAAATCCTGATCGCGCAACGGCCGGTGATGACCGTGAGGCCGATCGGGTGGACCAACGTCGCGCGAGGAGGCGAGTTCGGGGTCGGCCGCCGGATTGATTTTCATCTGCCCGAGCATTTTGCGGATGGTCGCGTGCGTGGATTGTCGGCGCGGACAATGTCGGGGCGGAATCTGGTCTCCGAGCCGCTTGCATTTGTCGCGTTCGATCGCGGGCTGGAGCAAACCCTCGCCGATCTCGGGCGCTGGGACAGCGAGCGGTTGCGCGGACAGCTGTTCGACCAACTGCTGCCGGCCTCGGTGCCGTTCCACGCCTATCAAGGCTGGAAAGCGCGCTTCTGGCCGGCCACTCAGTCTGACGTGTCGTCCGAGGCCGCGGTCGTGCTGATCGGCGACGTCAGGGTGGACGAAAGCATCGAGAGCCTCGAAGCCCAACGGCACGCGGCCTGGACGGCGGCGAGCCTGCCAGCACAGGGATTCAGCCAGTTCGATCCGAGAGCTGCGCGCGAATTTGTCGACGGCGATTCGGCCAACAGCGAGTTCTTCGTGTTCTGCCTGAGCGGGACAATTTTCGCGGAAGACGCCCTGCAGCGCTTCGCCGATGTGTTTGCATGTGAAGTCGACTGCGATCTTGTCTACGGCGATGTCGAAGTCCAGGGCGGCGCCGTCTGGCCGCTGGCGTTTTCGGCCTTCGACCTCGAACGTGCGCTCGAGCAAGCCTATGGCGCGTATTGTTTCGCGGTGCGCCGGGAACGTGCGTTGGAAGCACTGCGATCGGCGACGTCGCTTTACGATATCTTCCTGTCCTGCGTGGAGCCTGATCGCACGTTTCATCTGCCGGGATCGGTTGCGGCATTGCCGCGGATCGATGCGTCGGCTGCGACCGCCGAACTGATCGCCGCAAGCGAAGCGCATTTCGCCAGAGCCGGCATGGACGCGAACGTCGAGCCGCGAAAGGCTGGCCTGCTGCCGGCCGTTCGGGTCAAGCGCGCGGTCGATTGGAACGAGCGCACCACCATCATCATCCCGAACAGGAATCGCGCCGAGCTTCTCAAGCGGTGCATCGAGACGGTGACGCCGGCGGTACATGAGACCAATGCCCGGATTCTTGTCGTCGATAACGGCTCGACCGAGCCTGAAACGCTGGACTATCTGGAGAGCCTGCCTGCGGAGGAGATCGACGTCATTTCGGTCGAAGGGCCCTTCAATTTCGCAGCGATCAACAACGCCGCCGTCGATTGCGTCGACACGGAGAATATCTGCTTTCTCAACAACGACGTTCAGGCGCTCGACGACGGCTGGCTGGCGGAACTGTTGTGGCGGCTGGCGGCTCCCGATGTCGGAGCTGTCGGCGCGAAGCTGCTCTGGCCGAACAGCGTCGTGCAGCATGGCGGGGTGGTGCTGGGCACCAACTTCTTTGCCGCGCACGCCTTCAATGACCGGATGGATGGCGATCCCGGCTACGGCGATCTGCTCCAGGTGGCGCACGAATGCTCGGCGGTGACCGCGGCGTGCCTCTTGATGCGCAAGCGCGACTTCCTCGCCGTCGGCGGCATGGACGCGATCCGCTTTCCGATCAATTTCAACGATATCGATCTGTGCCTGAAGCTGCGCCAGCTCGGAAAGCGGATCGTATTCACGCCCGACGCGAAACTCGTTCACCTGGAGTCGGCGAGCCGGGGCCGTGATTCCGCGCCGGATCGCAAGGCCCGCTTCAATCGCGAGCTGGCGATGCTGCGCGCGAAATGGGGAGCGGTGCTGCTCGACGATCCCTATTACAGCCCGCTGCTGGGGCTGGATTCGGCGCCGTTCTCCGCACTTGCATGGCCGCCCCGGTCATGGAAGGCGCGTGCCAATTTGCCGCCCGTTCCGACTGTTCCCCCGATCGGGATGTAGCGCGACATCCTCGATCAGCCAGTCGCGTACGGCCGCGAGTGTCGCGTCGGCATCAAAGCCACGCCGCCGCTTCAGGTCGGTTGTTCGGCCGCGCCCTTGTGTCGGAATCCACTCCGTCGCGGCGGCCGGCAGCCCGGTTGCCAGCAGCGCGTCCACCAGCGGATGTCCAAACGCCGGCGCGCCGATGTCGAGAACCAGTTTCGTGATGCCGTGACCCGCGATGAGTGTGGCAACGTCGCCCGTGGCGATCTCGCCGGTGACCGTGACATTGGTCCGCTGCATCAGCTTGAGATCGTCGAGGGTGGTGCCCAGCACGATGATCTCGACCTCGTCGTCGGCGTCGGCCATTTGGTCGCTCAACGCACGGATGAAGCGAAATTCGGCCGCGCTGGCGTGGAGGGCAAGCAGGCCGAGGCGCGCCGGGCCGCTCGCGGCGTGAGGCCGCGTTGGCGATGCAGACGGTTCACCGAACCTGACCACTTGCAGGCCGAGCACCGCGTCCGAAAAGTCGGCGCCGCTCTGACCGATCGCAGTCACGCGTCGCGCCCCGGCGATCAGGCTTGACCAGTCGGGATCAACGCCAGCTCCAATCGCCGGGCGCGGTGCAAGCGCGGTGTCGGTGATCAGGAGATCGTAGACGAAGCGCTGGGTGAGCTCCGCCAGGCATGCGCTGGGGATGCGGTTCGGCTCTGCGATCGTAAGCGAGCGGATGTCGAGACCGGTGAGAAACTTCAGAAAGGCCTCGCCGCCCTGATGTGTCGCGACGTCGAACGCGATCGACTGCGGTGTTCCGCCGTCGGGGTCGAACGCTGCAACCAGCTGGCGTTGTCCCTCGGAGCGGAAATGCACGATCAGGCTGCGCTCGCCCTCCGCCGCGAGCTGCCGGCATCGCCTGATGGCGATCGCGCGGCCGGCGGCGGAGCCGCACAGGATGATGTGCGGGCCGGTGCCGCGCGCTTCGTGCGCGAGCAGCTTGAGCTCAAGCGCCGCGCGGCAATCGCGCAGCGGATCGGCAAGTAGGAACGCCGCGCACTCGGTCGCGTAGCGCCGGTAGCGGTGCTCGAGAACGCGAAGGTTGCGCATCACCAGCGAGCGCTTCTCGCCAAGAAACGAGCGCGAACCCTCATGTCCGACGAACACCGAGGGGATGCATACGTTTCGGAATCCGGCCTCTGCGGTACGCAGGCAGAAGTCGACGTCCTCGAGATAGCCACGATAGAAGTCGTCGGAGAGCTCACGCACGGCGTCGAGGCATTCGCGGGTGATGTAAAGGCAAAACCCGATGCCGTTGGGGATGTCGATGGCGATGCCGGAATTCGCTGCGCAGGCAAGCTCATCCAGCAATTCCAGTTCGGCGAGCGAGGGCAGGGGGTTCGACCTGTTTGCGACCGGAAAGCTGGTATATTCGCCATTGTTCGAGAGCGGCGTCGCGGTACCTATCCCCGGCATCGATCGTACGACGCTGCGCAGGCGCTGCAGCGCGTGTTGCGGCACGATTGCATCCGAATTCAGCAGCACGACATCGCCGGTCGCCGTCTCGGCAAGGGCCCGGTTGACGGCTCCGACGAACCCAAGATTGTGCGCATTGGTCAGGAGCCGTATGCGAGAGTCCGCAGCCAGCTCGCCGAGCAAATGCTTGATGTCGGGTTCAGGCGATGCGTCGTCCACGACGACGATGGTCGAATCCGGCGTGCAGGCGACCGCGGTCAACGCGCTCTCGATGCAGGCGCGCGTTGCGGTCAGATCCCGATACACCGGGATGATGATGGTGAGCGGAGGTGTTTCGCCGTGTCCGGTGCGAACCGGCCTATGCGCCGCGATCCGGCGATCCGGGGCGCGGTTGGCCGGGAGTTGGACACTTGCGATGACCCGGTCCGCCTGCGTGATCTCGAGCAGCTGCGAGGTCGTGGACGCTGGCCGCATCAGGCGGAAGCTCGCGGCGCGTCGCCCGTTGAGGGCGAATCTGTGGCGTGGATCGGCGGGAAGCGTGACGGTGCTCGATTGGCCCGCCTGCGCCAGTGAAAGATGCGGGGCGTCCGCTCCTCGCCATGTCACCCATCCCTTCACCTCCTCATCGAGGAAGTCGACGCGGGCGCAGCTGTCCTGACCGGCCTGTTCGAGGAGCAGGAGGGCGCCCCTGACCGAATCCGGATCGTTGTCGCGCCGCGCGACGCTTCGTGCGGCGTCGATCTGCTCGGCGCCGTCGCCCCATGCCATCATGCGCCGCGCGGCGACCAGATCGTCCGGCTCGAGCTCGAGCGCCCTTGCCACGCTGGCGACCGCCGCATCCAGCAGATCAAGATGAAACAGCGCTTCCGCGCGCAGCAAATGGGCGCGGGCGTCCGCATGCGGCAGGATCCGGCAGCGGCGATCGGCGAGCGCAAATGCCAGGCGGAAGTCGCGCGCCTCGAGCGCCCTGACGGCGGCCCGCTCGAGATCGATGTGGTGGAGCGTTCTAGACGTGAAGGCGATCCTGCGCGCGACGGCGGTCAAATGTTGCCCTCATGCGCCCGCATGTCAGCCGGCCGTCTTTGCGGCGCTCTGCCGGCTCCGGAACACGCGCACCCGTCCCTCCAGGCGCGGTATTTGATCGACTGGCTCAACGCGCCTCGGCTGCTGGGGCGCAAGCGGCGCTGCCTGCACACGGCGCTCTTCGAGGTTGAGCTTGAGCCCGACCAGCGGTTCCCGGCCTGATGGGCCCGACACCACAATCCGGTTCCCGGACACCCGCAGGGCTGGAGCCCCAAGGAAGATAGTCTCGGCCGAAATGGCGTAGCGATCGACGCCGGGGCCGGTGGCTTCGAGCGAGAAGCCGGTGATGGCCAACGCGCGTCCCCGGGTTCCGGCAAAGGTTCCAATGGGAACGAACTGATTGTCGCCCCGCTGCGGCCTGGCGAATTTGACGGCATATTGCAGGTTGAGATCGTGCGGCATGTTCGGCCATTCGAGGCAAATTCCCTCGATCCGGGCCGGAGCCGACGGTCCGGCAATCCAGGCGTTGGCACCGACCGTCACATCGCCCAAACCCGCAACATGTGCGAGCAGCTTGAGGTCGTCCAGCTCGCCGGCGGCGGCATTGGGCTCGGGCTCGTAGGTGTCGACCGGCTGGCTGACCGGCTGCGCGACCGCTTGTCCAACCTGCTGTCCCTGGGTCAGCGGCTCGATCTTGATATTGGCGGCGGTCGACCCGCCGGCACGCCCTGCCGTGACCTCGACGATCAGGCGGCTTGGCCGGGCGACCGACACGACCAGCGCGCTCTCGGGCGCGAACAGGGTTCCATTGACCACGTCCGGCCCGGTAATGATATTGCAATTGTTAAGGCTGGCGCGATCTGCATATACGCGCACCACCGGAGGTGACGTCTTATCATCTGCGCCATTGTACCGGACCAGGAAGAGACCTCGTGCCAGGTCAACGGTTTTCTGCTGGATCTGTTCGTTCATCGCCGCCTGTGAACCTAACCGAATGTGTCGATATATCTCTCACACAGTGTGCCCCAAAAATTGATGTGATAGAAGGGGTCTTAATGTTAATCTGGTAAGATAGTTTCACCCGTGCAGATCGATGACACACGCCCGGTCATGGTGCCGACCCTGACCTCCATGGAAGATCGCGCGGCCGGGGGGCGCGCTCGCCCGCCGATGAACGTCCTCTTCGTCCACAATAACTTTCCAGCCCAGTATCGCCACATCGCGCGTGCGCTTGCGGATCAGCCCGGAAACAGGATCGTTGCGGTCGGTTCGTCGACTGCAGTCACTTCGCCCGACATCCGGCTGATCAAATACTCGACCACGAAGGCGGACGCCGCCGCGGTGCATCCCTTTGCCCGCCGTTTCGATACCGAAGCCCGGCGCGCGGAAGAGGTTCTGTACGCGCTGTCATCGCTGTCGGGGCAGGGCTTTGTCCCGGACCTGATCTTCGCCCATCCCGGATGGGGCGAGACGTTGCCGCTGCGCACGATGTTTCCGAGGGCGAGGATCATCCTGTATTGCGAATTCTACTACGGCGCCGAAGGCAGGGACGTCGGCTTCGATCCGGAATTTCCCATGACCGGCCTTGATGGCAATGTCGCGCTCCACCTGAAGAATGCGACCACGCTGCTGGCGCTCACCGAATGCGACGTGGGCGTTTCACCGACGCCATGGCAACGGTCGACCTTTCCCGCCGAGTTTCGCAGCAAGATCGAGGTCATCCACGAGGGCGTGGACACCGACGAGGTGAAGCCCAATCCTGTCGCGAGGCATCAGCTTTCGAACGGTGCGATACTCTCGGCAGACGACGAGGTGATCACCTATGTCTCGCGCAATCTGGAGCCGGTGCGCGGATTCCACGTCTTCATGCGATCGCTGCCCAGGATCATGGCTGCGCGGCCGAATGCGCAGGTCGTGATCGTCGGCGGCAGCGGCACGTCCTATGGCGCGCATCCGCCCAAGGGCGCGAGCTGGAAGTCGACGTTCCTGGACGAGATCAGGTCGGACATCGACCTGCGCCGCGTGCATTTTCTCGGCCGGATTCCGCGGGAACAGTATCTCGAGCTGCTGCAGATTTCCTCGGTGCACGTCTATCTGACCTATCCCTTCGTGCTGTCGTGGTCGCTGCTGGAGGCCATGAGCGCGGGATGCGCGGTGGTGGCGTCCGACACTGCCCCGCTGCGCGACATCATCTCGGATGGCAACGGCCTTCTCGCGCCGTTTTTTGATATTGATGCGCTGTCGGATCAGGTAATCTCGGTGCTGTCACGGCCCAGGGCCTTCAAGAAGATGCGGATGAAGGCGAGGAGCTTTGTGAGAGACAATTACGACGCAAAGCGCGTCTGCTTGCCCCGGATGCTGACGCTCGTTGGATGACGGCGTCCTCCCGCGCACCAATGGGAAGAACGCCAGGAGTTTGCGATGCCGCTTGTCATCTCAGTTGCCCAGCGCAAGGGCGGGGTCGGAAAGACGACCCTTGCGGTCCTGCTGGCCGCAGAACTGGACCGGCGTACGCGCGCGGTGGGACTGGTCGACGCCGACTCGCAGGCGTCGGCGTGTCACTGGGCCGAGCCCGGTAATCTGTCATTTCCGGTCTACCAGCTCGATCCTGAAACCCGGCCGGTCGCCGAATGGGCCACGCTGATGCGCCAGGTTCCGCATCAGATCATCGTCGTGGACTCCGCGCCCAACGATCGGGCACTGGGTGCCGTGCTCGCAGTCGCCAATATTGTGCTGATGCCATGTACGCCCTCCGGACTCGACATCGAGGCGACCGCAAGGACGCTCGACATCGTGCGGGAGGTGCGCGCATCGCGGCGAACGGCGCTCCGCGCCATGATTGTGCCGAACCGCGTCGACCACCGCACCCTCGAAGGCCAGCAATTCATCGAGGAGCTCGATACATTCGAGGAAGCGATCGGGCCGACGATCGGAAGCCGCTCGGCCTATGTTCGCGCCTTTGCGTTGGGGCAATCAGTTGCCGATTTCGCCGGCGGTACGCCGGCGGATATCGAGATCAAGACGCTTGCCGATCTCGTCATGAGCTGGAGCGGGATCGCGCCGCGACAACGGGTGACCATTTAACAAAGCGCCGGCCGCTTCACGCGTGGCTAACCATGCCGGCGTGGGAACAAAAAAATTCTGCAGCGTAGTCGGCGCCTTCATCCAGCGGCCGCCTTGGCAGAAACCGCGGAATGAGGCCGCAAAAGCCCATAACGTTAGGATTTGTTGACGGTCGCAGATCGGTGCGCGCGCCATATCGGCAAGCCGAAATGCCCGCCATCGGGGGGAACCCTTGCTTGGTTAACGCATTGCTCGCGCAGAGCTGAGCATTTGAAGCAAATGCCGCTGCGCGCTTGAGGCTAGGCTCAAGACATTTCCCGTACATGCTTCCCGTCACGGTGGGGAGTGAAGAATGTACAACGTCAAGAGATTGGTGGCCCTGGTTCTGGCCATCGTTGCGCTTGGGACAAGCGCACGGGACACGCAGGCCGGCATGATCGGCCTTCCGCTGCCGCTGCGCGGCGTGATCGAGAAGATCCGCTTCAGCGAGCCGACGCTGGCGCCGATGGCCTACACGATGTTCTGCATGCGCTATTCCGACGAATGCAAGCAGAAGCCGCGCGCCCGCATGGTGTTCCGCGGTGGTGCGATGCGCTTGACCAAGCAGCGCATCGCCGACCTGATCGAGGTCAATGCTTCGGTCAATCGCCAGATCACTCCGCAGCGCAATGAACGCGGCCTTGCCGACGAGGAATGGCTGATCAATCCGGCGCGCGGCGATTGCAACGACTACGCCGTCAGTAAGCGCCATGAGCTCTTGGCGCGCGGCTGGCCGATGCGCAATCTGCTGCTGAGCGAGGTGGTGACCTCCTGGGGCGAGCATCATCTGGTGCTGGTGGTCCGCGCCAAGGGCGGCGACATCGTGCTCGACAATTTGAACGCGCAGATCCGCAACTGGTCGCAGGCGCATTATCGCTGGGTCAGGATGCAGACCCCGGCGAACCCCGATCACTGGGCCGCCGTCGCGCAGCTCGGCGCCTGAGTTTTCAAGTTTGCCCTATCGATCGAAAAGTGGCGCGGCGAGACATTTCGCCGCGCCATAAGGACGACGAGGTAGCTGGGGCTTCCGTCACGGTCCCGGAACGATTGGCGGCGTGACCGGTTGATGTCGATCCAACCCATCGAGGCATCGACATGAAGCTGGCCAGTCTTGTCACAACTGCGGCGCTGGTCGCAGCCTCCGGCGCTCCGGTGCTTGCGCAGGGCACCGGGCAGACCACGCAGGGTGCACCCCGCTATTCGATCGATGGACCGGGCGGTGGCGTTCCGACATCGCGGCCGCAGGCGACCCAGCCGGTGCCGCCGGCAACACCGGTTTACCCTAATGGGAGGCCGTCGCGACACGCGCCGCCGGTCGGGCAACGGACCAACGTCCCGCTCGGGTCGCGCTAACCGTCACGTCGGCGGCAAATCCGTTCGGTCTTAACGCTAATCCCATCGTCGTTTTGCCGCGTCAGACGGAATGTCGTACCCATGCAGTCGCTGCGTCTGTTGAGATGCAGGATTGGTCCGCGCAGGGACGACATTTTCAATGGCGAGCAGGGGTTCGATACTCATCACGGGCGGCGCGGGATACATTGGGTCCCACTGCGCCAAGGCTATTGCCGAGGCGGGATTTGTCCCCGTGGTCTACGACAATCTGTCCACCGGCCATCGCAATTTCGTGCAATGGGGACCGCTGGTGATCGGCGACGTCGCCGATCACGGCAGGATCGCCGCTACCATCCGCGAGCACGATGCGCTCGCCGTGATGCATTTCGCCGCATTCAGCGCCGTCGGCGAGTCCGTCGCGGATCCGCAGAAGTACTACACCAACAATGTGACCGGCACGCTCGGCCTGCTGCGCGGCATGCGCGAGGCGGGCTGCGACCGCCTGGTGTTCTCCAGCACCGGCGCGGTCTACGGCAACGCCGGGCGCGATCCGATTCCCGAGAGCGCTGCAGGTCCGACCGTCAATCCCTATGGCCGGTCCAAATTCATGATCGAGCAGATGCTGGCCGACTATCGCGCGGCCTATCAGTTCAAATCGGTCTGCCTGCGCTACTTCAACGCCTGCGGCGCCGATGCCTCCGGCACCATCGGCGAGCTCCGCGATCCCGAGACGCACCTGATTCCGCGCGCGCTGATGGCGCTGCTCGGGCACGTGCCGGACTTTGCGATCTTCGGCGAAGATTATGAAACGCCTGATGGCACCGCGGTGCGCGACTACATCCATGTCGACGATCTCGCTGCCGCCCATATCGCGGCGCTCGAGCTGCTGTTGAACGGCGGCGCCGGCGGCGTGTTCAATCTCGGCACCGGCACCGGCTATTCGGTGCGCGAGGTGCTCGACGCGATCCGCGCCGAAACAGGCGAAGCGGTGCCGAGCGTGGTGCGCGAGCGCCGGGCCGGTGATCCGCCGATCCTGGTGGCGGATCCCTCCAAGTCGGAGAGCGGCCTCGGCTTCAAGGCGAGCCGGTCCGATCTCGGCTACATCATTCGTTCGGCCTGGGCGTGGCACCAGAAGGCGCATCCGCGCCGGCGATAAACCCGCGCCGCGAGATTTCAATCGAGGGTGATGTAGTGCTGCTCCGCCAGCCGGGCGAGGAACGGCATGTCGACAAAGCTTGCCACCAGAAAAACGGCGACCAGCGCCAGCACGATCAGCATCAGGCCGCGCTCGCCATAGAGCTTCTCGGGCTTCTGCGCCGATGATCCCGGCGATGTCGACATCGAAAAATAGGTGGTGAACAGCATCACCACCAGCGGCATCGCCAGGATGTATTCGATGCGGTACTTCACCAGGAACACCGAGAGGAAGAACACCGAGAACAGCGAGTAGCTGAGGCAGGAGGCGGTCAGCGACACCTCGCTATAGTCTGCAAAGCTCGCGCGGTAACGCGCCAGCAGTTCCCTGCCGTGGGACGCGGCAATCTCGCGGTATTCGGACAGCCGCTTGGCGGCCATTAGGAATGCGCCTCCGAACCAATAACACAGGATCACCGAGCCTGGCGGCAGCGACGTCGGGTCGATCATCGCCCAGCCGATCAACAGCCGCAGCGGATTGTTGACGGACTCCGAGATGACGTCGAAATAGGCCTTGTCCTTGCTGCGGAGCGGCGGGACATTGTAGACGATGCCCTGCAGGGCAAAGATGCCGGTTGCAAACAGCATCAGACGGCTGCTCGCAGCTGCGCAGACCAGACCAAGCGCGACCAGCAGCAGCCATTCGATGCCGATGATCTTGCCGTCCATCGCACTCTGGACCGCGGAGCGCTGCGACTTGGTCGGGTGATGCCGGTCGAAGTCGCGGTCGAACCATTCGTTGATGACGTAGTTGGCCGACGCGATGCAGACCGCGGCCACAAGGCCAAGGACGATCGAGCCGGCAACATGATCGCCTCTTACGCCGCGCAGCAGGCAGGCGAGGATGACCCCGGGAACGATGAAGATGTGCTTGGTGCTGTGATCGAGCCGCAGGATCGCGAGGTACTGCCGGATGCCCGCGGCAGGCGGCTTGCCGGCTTCGACCTTGCTGTCCATCAGCGCCATCGCGCGATCCTTTCCTGTTGTCCTCGATCTCGGCGATCGCCTAATTGAGGAGGTAGACATCGAAGCTTTCGTCGGTCCTGGCGGGGCCGAAGCGGCGGATCATCGTGGTCGCCTCGCGGAAATCGCGGATCTGCGCGGCCGAGGCGCGGAATGTCCGCCAGTCCTTGCCCTCGTCGTAGATCCGGTCGGGCGTGATCTCGTCGAGCCGATAGGCCAGCAGGATGATGACGGGCGCGCCGGTGGTGTCGCGGAGCGAGCGCGCCAGGCGCAGGGTCTCGCCGAGATCACTGTCCATCCTGCCCTTGCGCGAAAAGATCACGACGCTTCCGAACTTGTGATCGCGGGCGAGATAGACCCGGTTCTTGACGTAATAGGGGAGCGCCTCGACCAGGTATTCCGGCTCGCTGAGGATAACCGCGTCGGCGAGATCCGCGCGTGAGGCGATCAGGCGGCCGAGATCGGCGCTGCGGCTTGCGACGACACCGGTCGCCGCGTTGCGCAGGTCGTTGACGCCTGCGGCGGTCTGGATCGCGAGCACCAGCAGCAGTGAGACGCGTCCGATTGCCGCCAAGAGCCGGTCGCGCGACGTGCGAGAGGTGGATGTTGCGGTGACCTGGCGCCAACTGATCCAGTACAGCGTGATCAGGAAGCACAGCCAGACCGCGGCGTGGCGGTAGGCGCCGTTGGCGGCGACGGCGAAGAACAGCGACGTCAGCAGGAGCGAGCTGAAAGCAGCAAGAAACGCCGGCCGCCGCGGCAGCAGCCCGAGCGTCACGGCGAACAGCAGGACCGAGCCCACGATCCCCGGCAGCAAATTGGCAAACAGCGCTCCCAGCGACGTCCCGCCGGGGTTCACCAGGGACAGAACTGCAGCGGTCAGCGGTGATGAGTGCGACCAGTCGCGGGCCGCAGCATCATTATAGGTCGGCAGCATCGTCGCCGCGCAGATCACGACGCCGATCGTTGCGATGATGGCATTGGTCGCGAAATTGGTCAGTTGCGGCGACCAGCGCCAACCGTGAACCTCGAGCAGGCCGAACAGCCAGAACAGCAGGAACGCGCCGGCCATGATCGCGCCGACGACATTGGTGTTGGCGAGCAGGAATAATAAGGCGCCGAGCAGGACACCGCGGTCGCGATGGGCCGGATAGCAGGCCGCGATCGCGAACAGGAACAGGGCCGAGATGCCGTAATTCCGCGCCATCACGACATATTCGAACAGTAATGCATGGCTGGTGATCAGAAGCAGGACCAGCGGCCGTGGGAACGGCGACCGGAAGATCAGCAGTGCGACCGTGACAAGCCCGGCCACGAAGGCGACACCTGACAGCACCTCGACGCGGCCGAACGCGGCATGCGCACCGCGTAGCAGCAGGTACCAAAGGGCAGGGTGGCCTTCGCCGTGCAGTCCTCTCAGCATCGCGATCAGATCGTCGCCGTTCAGCGCAATCGTGAGCGCGCGGATTTCGTCGCGCCACATCACGTGACGGGCGATCTGGAAACCCACCAGCGCGATCCATCCCGCAAGCAGCAGGATGTCGCGCCAGGATCGGCGGTCCCGCTTCGGCGCGAACAACCAGTCGTCCAGGATCTGCCCGGGAAGGATCAATGAACCCCGCTGCGGTTCGGTACGATAGGGTTGGAGCACGGTGTCATCCGCGAGCTGCGTCATTTGTGTTAACAGTGAAAGCCACCTAGAATACATTAACGTTATGATCAAACCAGACTAACATTTATGACGTCGACGCCGGCCCAGAGGACGGTCAGGGACATCAGCCCTGCGCACCCCGAGGCGGAGTTCGCGCTGGTGCTGGCGCGAACCATCGACTTCGTGAGTTCAGATCCGCAGCAGCTGCGCAGCGCGGTCTACGAGCTCGCGCGGCAGAAGCTGCAGCAGCTCGCCCATGAGGATCCGAACGAAAAGCAGCGGCTGCTGCAGGCGCTGGAAGCGGCGATCGAAGGCGTCGAAGCGCACACCAGGAACCATCCGGTCGAGAAATTCCCGGTGCCGCCGGCGCGGGCGCTGCCGGCATTTCTGGAGGCGGCGGGCGCTGCGCGGAGGATCGAGGGGCCGCCCCGGATCGATGCCGAGGACGCATTTGTCACGACGCTCGAGCGTGGCGAGCCCGTCGAGGTGTTGCGCCGTCCGCGATGGTCGTCGTCGGCGCCGCTGCGTTATGTTGCCATGCTGGGCTTCTTTGGACTGATCGCGGCGGTTGTCCTGCTGCAGCAACGCGGTGCGTCCTTCGGAGCCGCACGCGCGATGATTGCGGGCGCACCCACGCCGGCGCCGGTTGAAACCCAAAAGCCTGCCGTCGCCGCCGTGCCTGCACCGGCCGTTGCCGCCGCGCCGCCAGCGCCGAAACGGCCGTTGCCGACCGCTTACGGCGTCTACGCCGAGAGCGGCGGCAGGCTGTACGAACTGCAATTGATCCAGGGGCGGGCGCCGGATCCGCGGATAGCGATATCGGCTGCGATCACGAGGCCGAGCGAGACCGCATTGCCTGACGGCCATCTCCGCTTCATCGTGTTCCGGCGCGAAGGCAGTAGCGGCGCCTCCGACCCGATCGATGTGCGCCTGATCGCGCGCGTGACCCAGCAGACCACGTTCGACGCGACCGGCAAGCCGGTGGTCTCGCCGGGTGACGACACCTGGGTGATCCGCAACATCTCGATCCCGTTCCGTGCCGCGCCGCTGAGCGAGGATCCGCAGATGTTCGAGGTCCAGCCGCGCGACGACGCGCCGCTCTCGCCGGGACGCTACGCGCTGATCCTGAAGGCGCAGGCCTACGATTTCACCGTCGAGGGCGCGGTGACCGACAAGCGGCATTGCCTGCAGCGGCTGGCGGCCGCAAATGGCGTGTTCTATTCGGAATGTGAGAAACCGTGAGCGGCGCTTGGCTCCGGTTCAGTGCCGTGTTGGCGCTGTTGGTGGCGTCGAACGCCGCCGTCGCAGCACCCGATGCCGAGACGGCGAAACGGTGCTTGCGCGCAGCCTACATGGTCTACCCGTACAAGCGGCCGGGTGCCGCGCCGATGAATGGCGACCGGCTGCACTTCTTTCAGCAATGCATAGCGCAGGGCGGCAGCAAGTCGGCGGAAGTCCCCAAAACCGATTGAGCCGGAATGAAGCCCCGCGCAGCCGCAAGTGTGGCTTAGGGCGCAGCGCGCCGGCGGCTCAGCTCGCGGGATGTTCCGCGCGCGATCTCAACCTGCCGAACTGGCTGCGCAGCACAAGCAGCACCAGACGACCGGCGCCGATGCCGGCGAGACCTCCCGCCACCTTGACGACCGCATCAAGCAGCCGGCCGTGGCGGTCCGGCGTCAGCAATTGCATCGCCTCGAGCGTGAAGGCGCTGAAGACGACAAAGAGCACGATCAGCGCGGTGCGCCGTGGATAACCCAGCACGAAGGCCAGCGCCATCACCGCATACGCCGCGAAACGCTCGGCCTGCGGATGGGCAAACGAGGGCCGGTCCTGGATTGAGGACAGTGTGACGAATGCGATGAAGGCCAGCGCGAGCCAGCCGACAACCACCGCGAACGTCCTGATCTTTGAAACAAGCAACGATCTTTTCCGATCCCTGTGCCCCCGCCGCACCGTCGCTGGATTAGCCCATCGCTTGGGTCGGCGACACGGAAATGGCCGGCGAAGGTTAACTGCCCGCCGTCTGTGCAAATGGTCACAGCGCTGACGGCACCGGTTCCGCAACGAAGGGTTGGCCGGCGAAACGTTCGAGTGACAGGTATTATAGTGCCCCTATTTGAAACCCGAACGCGCTCCATCCGCATCTGATTGATGGAACCCGCGAGGCTTGCGCGCGTCTTGGGGATGGTGCACCTGACGAAATATTTAGGTTCGTCTGGCTGTTCCATTCATAGGCCGTTCACGGCGGGAAGCCTCATTTGATGCTGGATATCGCAATGCTCACTCTCGGAGGCCAATGTGCGTCTGCTCGTCGTAGAGGATGACCCGGATCTGAACCGCCAGCTCACCACCGCGCTGACGGATGCCGGCTATGTGGTCGATCGCGCTTTCGACGGCGAGGAGGGGCATTTCCTCGGCGACAGCGAGCCTTATGACGCGGTCGTGCTGGATATCGGCCTGCCGAAGATGGACGGTATCTCGGTGCTTGAGGCCTGGCGGCGGAACAAGCGGGTGATGCCGGTGCTGATTCTCACCGCACGCGACCGCTGGAGCGACAAGGTTCAGGGCTTCGATGCCGGCGCCGACGATTACGTCGCCAAACCTTTCCATCTCGAGGAGGTGCTGGCGCGGATCCGCGCCCTGCTGCGCCGGGCGACCGGGCATGCCCAGGTCGAGCTGGTCTGCGGGCCGGTGGCGCTCAATACCCGCACCAAGCGCGTCACCGTCAACGGCAACCCGATCAAGCTGACCTCGCACGAATACAATCTGCTTGATTACCTGATGCACCACACCGGGCGGGTGGTCTCGCGCACCGAGCTGGTCGAGCATCTCTACGACCAGGACTTCGACCGCGACTCCAACACCATCGAGGTGTTCGTCGGCCGCATCCGCAAGAAGTTGGAAGTCGATATCATCCAGACCGTGCGCGGCCTCGGCTACATGCTGTCGCCGCCGATCTAAGGCATGATCCGGAAAAGTGTGAAGCGGTTTATCATGCTTAAACAAGAAGCTAAGGCGCGATTACGATCCAACTGATCTCATCGCGCTTCAGCGCGTCTTCGAGCGAAGTGGATACCGATTCGCGTGAGGAAAGCGCGACCAAACAAAGGGATAAGAGTATATCCTGTTCAATCGGATGATGCTCTTAAGGCGCTTGATCGCCATGCGGGCATTGGCATGATCCGCGCCAGGAGAAACTGGATTCGCCAATGTCTTTTGCCGCTGAATCTGTTGCCGCTGACCCGATGTTCGGGCCCGTGCCCTGATGGGCGGCAGCTCGCTTGCGACCCGCCTGTTCGTCTCGGCGACCGCCTGGGTGGTGGTGATCCTGGCGATCACAGGCGTCATCCTGTCGTCGGTCTATCGCGACGCGACCGAGCGCGCCTTCGACCGGCGGCTCAATCTCTATCTGCGCACCCTGATCGCCGAGGTGGCGACGCCGGACGAGCCGGCGGACCGCCAGTTCCAGTCGCTCGGCGAGCCGCTGTTCGACCTGCCGCTGTCGGGTTGGTACTGGCAGATCACCCGCACCGATACCGAGAAGGGCGAGACCCGCGCCTCGCGCTCGCTGTGGGACAAGAAGCTGCCGAAGCTCGAGGAGCACGGCGCCGAGCTGACCGCCGCCGGCGTCCGCCTCGGCTATGTCGACGGACCCGAAGGCCAGAGCCTGCGCGTGGTGGAGCGTCCGGTCGATCTCGGCGCCGACGGCAAGTTCCTGGTCAGCGTCGCCGGCGACGCCACCGAGATCTTCGATGAGACGCGCAGCTTCGACTATTATCTGTTCGGCACCTTTGCCGCCCTCGGCATCGTGCTGCTGCTGACCACGATCTTCCAGGTGCGCTACGGCCTTGCGCCGCTCAAGCGCATTTCCGATTCAATTGCCGATATCCGCTCCGGCCGCGCCGAGCGGCTGGAAGGCCGGTTTCCGGTCGAGATCGCGCCGCTGGCGCGCGAGACCAATGCGCTGATCGATGCCAACCGGGAGATCGTCGAGCGTTCGCGGACCCATGTCGGCAATCTCGCCCACGCGATCAAGACGCCTTTGTCGGTGATCGTGAACGAGGCGGCCGCGCATGCCGCCGATCCCTTCGCCAGCAAGGTGTTGGAGCAGGCCGACGTGATGCGGGACCAGGTCGCGCACCACCTCGAGCGTGCGCGGATCGCTGCCCGGGCCACCATCGTCAGCACGATCACCGACGTCGCTCCGGCGATCGAGGCGCTGCGCCGGACCATGGAGAAGATCCATCGCGACCGCGACCTCGCCATCGAGGCGAAGGCCGATCCGTCGGCACGGTTTCGCGGCGAGCGGCAGGACCTCGAGGAGATGGTCGGCAATCTCGTCGACAACGCCTGCAAATGGGCGGCCTCGCAGGTGTTCATCGAGGTCACAGTCGTGCCGCCGGAGGCGCAGGGTGCCGGGCCGAAGCTGCGCATCGTGGTCGATGACGACGGACGCGGCCTGTCCGAGGACGAGCGCGCCCAGGTGGCGCGGCGCGGCCAGCGGCTCGATGAATCAAAGCCCGGCTCGGGGCTTGGCCTGTCGATCGTGACCGATCTCGCCGGCCTCTATGGCGGCAATCTCACCCTGAATAACGCGCCGATCGGCGGCTTGCGGGCCGAGCTCGTGCTGCCGGCGGTCTAGGCCGTGGTGGGATTGGGTTGAGCTGGAGAGGCAGCGAAGTCTCACCTCTCCCTTGGGAGAGGTCGGCGCGTAGCGCCGGGTGAGGGATTACGGTCTCTCGTTAGATCCGCGGCCCCTCACCCGATTTGCTGCGCAAATCGACCTCTCCCCGTCGGGGAGAGGTGAGCAGAGTCCGTGATCAACCCGGCGGAGCCCCCCGGCACAGAACCGTCATTATTCCTAAACGGCTTCTTAACGCGCCGACCTCTATCATCGCGGGCGGACGGGCTGCGGCGGTTTCGCCGGGCACCAAGCTTTCACGACCGGGCGCATGAGCCAGAAATCGACCGAGCGGCTGAGGGATTATCTCGCGCAGCTTCCGCCGCAATCGCAGGCGCTGCTGATGCGCGAGCTGGAGCGCGCGGTCGAACGCGGTGATGACGTCACTGTTGCCAATCTGGTCCTGGAGCAGCTGCGCAAGATCGTGCGCGGGGCCGAGGAGGACGAGCAGATCGAGCCGCGCAGCGACGACCCGGCGCGGCTGCTGTTCCGGCCGCTCGAACCGTTCCTTGCCGAGACCAATTTCCCGACGCGGGCGGGCCAGCTGCGGCGCGCCTCGCTGCTGCCGATCTGGCAGTGGCTGGCCCGTGAGGGCGCGCCGGAGGCGGCCCGCGAATTCGAGGCGGCGCTCGCGGCGGCATCGGAGAGCGGTCCGATAGAGATCGCCGCGCGCAAGTTCCAGCTGGCTGCCGCTGAAGCCATTCTCAAGATCGCAGCTCCTGCTCAGGGCGACGATCGCCAGCGCGCGTTGTTGCGCGTCGGTCCGACCAGCGTTGTCGAGGATTTGCTGCCGATCGGCCTGGTGCTGCAGGCCCGCGAAGCGCTGGAAACCCTGGGAAGCCGGCTGCCCAGCCAGATCCGCGTGTTCGCCGATTCCCAGATCGCCTCCGCCACCGAGGCGCTCAAGCTGCCGTCGCTGCAGACGCCGCAGCTGTTGCCCTTCGCGCTGTCATTGATCGCGCAGCGGCTCGCCGCGCCATGGCAGATCATCCGCCTCGCCATCAAGATGGCGGCCTCCGACGACGAGCTGCGGGTCGCGGCAACGCCGTACGGCGTCGCCGTCACCATCGCGCTGCACGACCTGTCATTTGTCGCGGCCTGTCTGCGCACCGACATCAGGCGTGGGCATTTCGATTATGTCGGCGAGCAGCTCAAGACCCTGCATGACGGTGTCCGCGGCCTGCGCACCGAGCTCGATCTGCGCAACGATTCCACCTGGGGCCGCCAGCTCACCTCGGTGCGCGCCGATACTTCCAACGCGCTGCAATCGGAGATCGACAGCGTGCCGGGCCGGGTCCGCCGCATCCTGCGCCAGCGCGCCGACAAGGATATTGCCGCCGGCGCCAAGATCGACATGTCCGAGGTCGAGGACGCCGCCGCCCTGATCGATTTCGTCGCGGTCTGCCGCACCTATGCCAGCGAGCTCGCCATCAACGAGGTGACGCTGCGGACCTTCTCCGACCTGCAACATTATGTCGAGCAATCGACCGAGGGGCTGGTGCAGTCGCTGCGCGGCGGCGACGCCCGCGTCCGTGCCTTCCGGCAGCAGCAGGTCAAGGCCGCGATCCGCTTCTGCGAGGTGTTGTTCGGCCACGACTACGCCTCCCTGATGAACCGGGCGGCCGAAAACGCCGTGACCGGCGAGCGGAAGTCGTCCCGCGCGGGGTAACTACTGTGATACGGCCCGATCGCAGTACCGAAGACGAGCATGAAAAAGGGGCTGCGCCGCGAGCGTTGGTGTTTGTTCTGTCTGCTGTAATCACGACATGCATTGAGCTTCTGCTGTGGCGATATGAGCCTTTGCTGGCAATGGTGTTACCGGCGATGGCTTATTTTCTTGGCTCTATGAGGATTTTTCCTCGCGGAACGCCAATGCGGCAGGCCATCTCGTATGGTGTCCTGACGAGTATGTTTGTTCTCATGGTGATGTTTGTATTTGGAGTTCTGGAATTACGGTGACAGTGCAATTGCAAAGTCGCGCCCTGAGGGGGAGCACTGCCGGACATCCTATGGGTCAAACAATCAAATGCACCGTAGTTCGCAAGCATTTTCGACGGCAAACCGATGAGCCCGCCAAGCCGGGACGACAAGCGCAATTTCGGAATAATGGAAGTGTGGCACTGAGTTGCCCGACATGTCAAGTCGTCAAGCGAGCGCCGGCGGAAGCCTGCTACTTTGCATGGGGTTGTTTTCGATATTTTTGTATTGCGCGCCTTCGCGAGGTGTATTGGAGCATCGGCTCCGAACCCGGTCCTCGCTTCGCCCTGGAACGCGCTTGCAGTACCGCCGGACCGGCCACCGGAAGCCACCTGATCCCACCTTCCGCCGATCCAGCAATTGTCAATTGCCGGGCTCGCCGCCGGTAGTGTAAAGCGATTCTAAGGCGGCTTGCCGGAAGCCGCCGCACCATCCGGGAACCGCTTGATGACGCTGTGGTTTGTGTTCGCGCTGATGACGGTCGCGGCGATCTTTGCTGTGCTTTGGCCGCTCGGCCGGCGCGGGCGGACGGATACCGGCGGCAGCGAGGTCGTGGTCTACCGCGACCAGCTCGCCGAAATCGACCGCGACATGGCCGCCGGCATCATCGGTGCCCCCGAGGCCGATGCCGCGCGGACCGAGATCAGCCGCCGGCTGCTGGCCGCCGCCGACCAGAGCGGACGTGAAACCCCGGTGCAAGGCAGCCTCACGCTGCGGCGGGCGGCTGCGATCGTGGCGCTGGTCGGTTTGCCGGTCATTGCCTCCAGCTTCTATCTCGCGCTCGGCTCGCCGCGGCTTGGCGACTTCCCGCTTTCCGAGCGCAGCCGGGTCGCCGACGCCAACCAGCCGCTCGCCAATCTGGTCGCGCAGGTCGAGACCCATCTGGAGAAGAATCCGACCGACGGCCGCGGCTGGACCGTGCTGGCGCCGGTGCTGTCACGCCTCGGCCGCTACGATGACGCCGTCCGCGCCTATCGCAATGCCATTACCTACGCCGGCGACAGCGCCGATCGCCGCGCCGATCTCGGCGAGGCAATGATCGGGACCGCCGGCGGCGTCGTCACCGCGGAAGCCAAGGCGGAGTTCGAGCGCGCCGTCGCGCTGAATGCCGACGATGCCAAGGCCAATTATTTCCTCGGTCTCGCCGCCGAGCAGGACGGCCGCAAGGCTGACGCCGCCGCGCTCTGGCAGAAGATGCTGGCGAAGGCGCCACAGGATGCGCCGTGGCGGCCGCTGGTGCAGGCCGCGCTGGTCCGCGTCGGCGGCGTTAGCGTGCCCGGTGGCGTCAGCGCACCCGCCTTGCCCGACAGCGCGATGGCCGCGGCCAAGGACATGAGCGAGGCCGATCGCGGCACCATGATCCAGGGCATGGTCGATCGGCTGGCGACGCGGCTGAAGACGAATGGCGACGACGTCGAGGGCTGGCTGCGGCTGGTCCGCGCCTATCTCGTGATGGGCGAGCGCGACAAGGCGATGAGCGCGCTCGCGGATGCCCGTCAGGCCGTGGCCAACGATGCCGATCGGTTGCGTCAGCTCAATGAGGGGCTGAAGAATCTCGGGTTGGATGGATAAATCATGACGCCGAAAAGCGGGCAGTGGTTTTCGGAGAACGTCATGCGCAAGGATGGACCATGACCAGGAAGCAACGGCGTTTGACATTGATCGGCTGCGCGCTCGTCGTGCTTGCGATCGCCGCAGGCCTGGTGCTGAATGCGCTGCGCGATTCCATCGTGTTCTTTTCGACGCCGTCGATGGTCGCCGAGAAGCACCTCGGCCCGGGCAAGCGTTTCCGCCTTGGCGGCCTGGTCGAGCAGGGCTCGCTCAAGCGCGGCGACAATCTCGCCGTGACCTTCACCGTCGCCGACGGCGGCGCGACGCTGCCGGTCGCCTACAAGGGCATCCTGCCGGATTTGTTCCGCGAAGGGCAGGGCGTGATTGCGGAAGGCGCGCTCGATGACAACGGCGTGTTCCGCGCCGACACCGTGCTCGCCAAGCATGACGAGACCTACATGCCGAAGGACGTCGCCGACGCCCTGAAGAAGCAGGGCCACTGGAAGGACGATTACGGGGCCAAGCCGAACAGCATGCCGAGCGCCTCCGCGGCGCCGACCCAGGGAGCGATGCGGTGATTGCCGAAAGCGGACACTATGCCCTGGTGCTGGCGCTCGGGCTGGCGCTGATCCAGTCGATCGTGCCGATCGTCGGCGCGCGCTGGCGCGATGCGGCGCTGATGAACGTGGCGCGCTCGACCGCGCTCGCCCAATTGCTGTTCGTCGCGGCGTCGTTCGCGGCGCTGGTGACGCTGCACGTCAGCTCGGATTTCTCGGTCGCCAATGTCTACGAGAATTCGCATTCGCTGAAGCCGCTGCTCTACAAGATCACCGGCGTGTGGGGAAACCATGAAGGATCGATGCTGCTGTGGGTGTCGATCCTGGCGCTGTTCGGCGGCCTCGTCGCAGCCTTCGGCAACAATCTGCCGCTGTCGCTGCGGGCGCATGTGCTGGCGGTGCAGGCCTGGGTCGCCAGCGCCTTCTATCTGTTCATCCTGATCACCTCGAACCCGTTCCTGCGCATCGCCAATCCGCCGCTCGAGGGGCGCGACCTCAATCCGGTGCTGCAGGACATCGGCCTCGCGGTGCATCCGCCGATGCTCTATCTCGGCTATGTCGGTTTCTCGATCTCGTTCTCGTTCGCGGTGGCGGCGCTGCTGGAGGGGCGGATCGACGCCGCCTGGGCGCGCTGGGTGCGGCCGTGGACGCTAATGGCGTGGATCTTCCTGACGCTCGGCATCGCGATGGGCTCCTACTGGGCCTATTACGAGCTCGGCTGGGGTGGCTGGTGGTTCTGGGATCCGGTCGAGAACGCTTCGCTGATGCCTTGGCTTGCCGGCACTGCGCTGTTGCATTCGGCGCTGGTGATGGAGAAGCGCAACGCGCTGAAGGTCTGGACCGTGCTGCTGTCGATCCTGACCTTCTCGCTGTCGCTGCTCGGCACCTTCCTGGTGCGCTCCGGCGTGCTGACCTCGGTTCACGCCTTCGCCACCGATCCGACGCGCGGCGTGTTCATCCTGCTGATCCTGTTCGTCTTCATCGGCGGCAGCCTCTCGCTTTACGCCTGGCGCGCGCCGGCGTTGAAGCAGGGCGGGCTGTTCGCGCCGATCTCGCGCGAGGGCGCGCTGGTGCTCAACAATCTGCTGCTCACCACCGCCTGCGCCACCGTGTTCATCGGCACGCTGTATCCGCTGGCGCTCGAGGTGTTGACCGGCGAGAAGATCTCGGTCGGCGCGCCGTTCTTCAATTTCACCTTTGCGCCGCTGTTCGTGCCGCTGCTGCTCGCGGTGCCGTTCGGGCCGCTGCTGGCCTGGAAGCGCGGCGACCTGCTCGGCGCGGCGCAGCGGCTGATGGTCGCCGGCATCGCTGCGCTGGTTGCGATTGCGCTGGTCTGGGCGTGGACCTATGGCGGTGCGACGCTGGCGCCGCTTGCGATCGGGCTTGCGGTGTTCGTGATATCAGGCGCGCTGTGTGATCTCGCCGAACGCGTCGCGCTGTTCCGGATTCCGCTGTCGCTCTCGCTGCGCCGCGCGCGCGGCCTGCCACGTGCGACCTGGGGCACCGCCTTCGCCCATGCCGGCCTCGGCGTCGCGCTGATCGGGATCGTCTGCGAGACCACCTGGAACAGCGAATATATCGGCGCGATGAAGCCGGACGATGTCGCCCGGGTCGCCGGCTACGAGTTGCGGCTCGACGGCGTGAATGCACGGCAGGGGCCGAACTACCGCGAGATGGTCGCGCAATTCACCGTGACCCGTGACGGCGACAAGCTCAGCGTGATGACCCCGTCGAAGCGCAACTTCACGACGCGCGGCGCCTCGACCACGGAGGCCGCGCTGCTGACCCGCGGCGCCAGCCAGCTCTACATCTCGCTCGGCGACACCTCGGCCGACGGCGCGATTGCGGTGCGCATCTATCACAAACCGCTGGTGCTGATGATCTGGTGGGGACCGGTGCTGATGGCGTTCGGCGGCATGCTGTCGCTGTCCGACCGCCGCTTGCGGGTCGGTGCGCCGAAACCGGCCACCAAGGCGGCGCGCGCATTGCAGGCGGCCGAGTGATGCGGCCGCGCAGCCTAGCAGTCGCCGTGCTTGCGGCGATCCTGATGTTCGGTGCGATGCCCGCCCGGGCGGTGCTGCCCGACGAGATCATGGCGGATCCGGCCAAGGAGGCGCGGGCGCGCGAGCTCTCCAGGGAACTGCGCTGCATGGTTTGCCAGAACCAGTCGATCGACGATTCGGAGGCACCGCTGGCGCGCGACCTCCGCCTCCTGGTCCGCGAACGCATCGCGGCCGGCGACAGCGACCGCCAGGTGATCGATTTCCTGGTCGCCCGTTACGGTGAATTCGTGCTGCTGAAGCCGCGCCTCAACGAGCATACGCTGCTGCTTTGGCTGACCCCGCCTTTGGCGCTGCTGCTGGGCGGTTTCGCGCTCTGGCGGCTCGGCCGGCGCAAGGTCAATCCGGCCGAGGGCGAGGGCGATTCCACCCCCGGATTGACGTCGGACGAGCAGGCGCGTCTGGAACGGCTCTTGGCGGCTGAATCCGGGCCGGACAGACCGGTTTAGTTCCCCCTTTTAAGCCCTTTATTTGCCTGCGCTATTCTGCCGCAGCAGCGGCCCGCTCAATTACAAAAGTTTAATTCCGCAGCCAGCGCGCCGTAAGGCTGATGACCCCATGTTCAGACGCATCAGGTGCTTGCCCCTGCACCAATGATTCTGGCCCTGGAGATTTCAGCCTATGACCGAACGTCCCGACCTCTCGACCCTTCCGTCCTACAAGGCGCCGAAGCGCTCGCTGTTTTCTGCCCGCAAACTCGCGCTGATGGCGTCGGTCGTGGCCGGCCTCGGTGCCGCCACCTATGGCCTCAGCCCCTCGCATAATCCTGCCGACCTGTTCACGACGCCTGCGCACGCCCAGGTCAACAACGAGGTCCGCAAGGTCCAGCAGCCGGTCGGGTTTGCCGACATCGTCGAGCGCGTCAAGCCGTCGGTGATCTCGGTCAAGGTCAACATCAACGAGAAGGTTGCCAAGGACGACAGCAGCAACAATGACGATTCGCCGTTCCAGCCGGGTTCGCCGATGGAGCGCTTCTTCCGCCGCTTCGGCGGTCCGGATGGCCTGCCCCCGGGCCTGCGCGGTGGACCGCGCGGCGGCGGCCGGGCCGTGACTGGCCAGGGCTCCGGCTTCTTCATCTCGGCTGACGGCTTTGCGGTGACCAACAATCACGTCGTCGACGGCGCCGACAAGGTCGAAGTCACGACCGACGACGGCAAGACCTATTCCGCCAAGGTGATCGGCACCGATCCGCGCACCGACCTCGCACTGATCAAGGTCGAGGGCGGCTCGAACTTCCAGTTTGCCAAGCTTTCCGATAGCAAGCCGCGCATCGGCGATTGGGTGCTGGCGGTCGGCAATCCCTTCGGTCTCGGCGGCACCGTGACCGCGGGCATCGTGTCCGCCTCCGGCCGCGACATCGGCAATGGCCCGTACGACGATTTCATCCAGATCGATGCGCCCGTGAACAAGGGCAATTCGGGTGGCCCGGCGTTCGACGTGTCCGGTGAGGTGATGGGCGTCAACACGGCGATCTACTCGCCGTCCGGCGGCAGCGTCGGCATCGCGTTCTCGATCCCCGCCGCGACCGTGAAGAGCGTCGTCGCCCAGCTGAAGGACAAGGGTTCGGTCAGCCGCGGCTGGATCGGCGTCCAGATCCAGCCAGTGACCTCCGACATCGCCGACAGCCTCGGCATGAAGAAGGCGGAAGGCGCGCTGGTTGCCGAACCGCAGGCCAACGGCCCCGCGGCCAAGGCCGGCATCGAATCCGGTGACGTCATCACCGCCGTCAATGGCGAGGCGGTGAAGGATGCCCGCGAGCTCGCCCGCACCATCGGCGGCCTCGCGCCCGGCAATGCCGTGAAGCTGAACGTGCTGCACAAGGGCCAGGACAAGACCATCAACCTCACGCTCGGCCAGTTGCCGAACACCCTGGAAGCCAAGGCTGACACCGACAACAGCGACAAGGGCAACTCGTCCCGCGGCACCGACGTGCCGAAGCTGGGCCTCACCGTGGCGCCTGCCAACAGCGTGGCCGGTGCCGGCAAGGAAGGCGTGGTCGTGACCGAAGTCGATCCCAAGAGTGCTGCCGCCGAGCGGGGCTTCAAGGAAGGCGACGTGATCCTCGAGGTCGCCGGCAAGTCGGTCGGCACTGCCGGTGAGGTGCGTGACGCGATCACCGCGGCGCGCAGCGACAACAAGAACAGTGTTCTCATGCGCGTGAAGAGCGGCGGTTCGTCGCGCTTTGTGGCAGTGCCTTTGGCCAAGGGATAACTATCTATGAGTTGGAAAGTGTCGCCGGCATCAGTCGCCCCCGCCGACGGCGCTTTCCGGGGGGCGGGCCCCTTGCTCGCTCCCTATGTTGCCTTTCGATGGAATATGCCCCCCTCCGTCGGAAGGTCTCAGGGCGGTGAGGTCCCCCAGCTTCACCGCCCACTTTTCTCTAACAATTCGAGATTATGCGCGGTCGTCTTGCATGTGCAGGCCGGCCGCGCCATGCTGACAGAGGGCCAATTCCCGTGACTGCAACCGCTCCGCAAATGCGCATCCTGATCATCGAAGACGACCGCGAGTCAGCCGACTATCTGGTCAAGGCATTCCGCGAAGTCGGCTATATCGCCGATCTCGCCGCCGACGGCGAGGAAGGGCTGTCGATGGCCGACACCGGTGATTACGACGTGCTGGTTGTGGACCGCATGCTGCC
Source organism: Bradyrhizobium sp. th-b2 (assembly GCF_000426785.1). NCBI lineage: Bacteria > Pseudomonadati > Pseudomonadota > Alphaproteobacteria > Hyphomicrobiales > Nitrobacteraceae > Bradyrhizobium > Bradyrhizobium sp. th-b2. The sequence continues at coordinate 68,090 of NZ_AUGA01000026.1, read as the reverse complement.
GAAGCGGGACGGCCTGTCGCTGATCGGCATTCTGCGCGACAAAGGCAACCGGACGCCGGTCCTGATCCTCTCGGCGCTTGGCCAGGTCGACGACCGCATCAAGGGCCTGCGCGCCGGCGGCGACGACTATCTGCCAAAACCCTATTCCTTCGCCGAGCTGCTTGCGCGCGTCGAGGTGCTGTCGCGGCGCAATGTCGGGCCGGCCGAGGAGACCACCTACCGGGTCGGCGACCTCGAGCTCGATCGGCTGTCGCATCGCGTCGCCCGCGGCAAGGATGAGCTGACCTTGCAGCCGCGCGAATTCCGCCTGCTCGAATATCTCATGAAGCACGCGGGGCAGGTGGTGACGCGCACGATGCTGCTCGAGAACGTCTGGGATTATCATTTCGATCCGCAGACCAACGTCATCGACGTGCACATTTCGCGGCTGCGCTCCAAGATCGACAAGGGCTTTGAGCGGCCGCTGCTGCATACCATCCGCGGCGCTGGGTATATGATCAGAGATGGCATAAGGTAGATCGTGACGGCCTTCGGCAAACTGATCCGGACCACGGCGTTTCGGCTGACGCTGGTCTATCTGTTCCTGTTTGCGCTGTTCGCCGCCTCGCTGCTGGCGTACTTCGCCTGGAATACGCGGCGGCTGATCACCGAGCAGATCACCACGACCGTCAACGTCGAGATCGGCGAGATCACCGCCATCTATAACCGTCGCGGCCTGCACGGCCTGCTGACCACCATGGGCAATCGTGCGCTGCGGCCGGGCGCCAATCTCTATCTCTTGACGGCGCCGAACGGGCAGGCGCTGGCCGGCAATGTCGGCTCGCTGGCGCCGGGCGTGATGAGCGTCCAGGGCTGGAGCGAGACCGCCTATCGCCGGTTCGACGACCAGGACAATACCGATCACCGCGCGCTGGTGCGGGTCACCGAGATGGACAACGGCTTCCGTCTCCTGGTCGGGCGCGACCTCGAGGAGCGGCGGCGGATGTTCGGCATCGTCGCCAAGGCCGCGCAATGGTCGATCCTCGTCGTTGTCGTGCTCGGTATCGGCGGCGGCATCTTCGTCGCGCGCCGCGTGCTGCGCCGGATCGACGCCATGACCGGTACCACCAAGCGCATCATGGCGGGCGATCTGTCCGGCCGGCTGCCGGTCGGCCGCAGCGGCGACGAGCTCGACCGTCTCGCGGAAAACCTCAACGCCATGCTGGAGCGCATCGAGGCGCTGATGACGGGGCTGAAGGAGGTCTCCGACAACATCGCCCACGACCTCAAGACGCCGCTGACGCGGCTGCGCAACCGCGCCGAGGAGGCGCTGGCGCGGTCGGGGAGCGAGGCCGACTATCGCGCGGCGCTGGAACGGACCATCGAGGAGTCCGATGGGCTGATCCGCACCTTCAACGCCCTGCTGATGATCGCGCGTGCCGAGTCCGGCCAGGCGCGCGGCAACATGGACGATTTCGACGGCGCCGACGTCGCCAAGGGCATCCACGAATTGTACGAGCCGCTGGCCGAGGACGACGGCATGACGCTGCAGGTCAAGACCATGCCGGCGCCGATTCACGGCAACCGCGAATTGATCAGCCAGGCGGTCGCCAATTTGGTCGAGAACGCCATCAAATACGGCAAGCCGGACGCGGGCGTCGAGCCGCTGAAGGCGGATGCGCGCGAGATCCTGGTCGAGGCGCGGCGCGAGGGCGACCAGGTCCTGCTCAGCGTCGCCGACCACGGTCCGGGCATCCCTGAGGGCGACCGCAAGCATGCGGTGGAGCGCTTCGTCCGGCTCGAGGCGAGCCGTACCTTGCCCGGTTCCGGCCTCGGCCTCAGCCTGGCTTCGGCGGTTGCCACGCTCCATGGCGGCGAGCTGCGGCTCGGCGACGCCCATCCTGGGCTGGTGGCGACCCTGGTGCTGCCGGCGCGGGCGGGCGGCAGTGACAGGCTTGCGGCTCAAACGCAGGATGTGCCACAGAAGGCGGCATGAATGCCGCCGCGCCGGGAAACGCGGATCGACATCGTCTGGCCGCGCGGTTCGCGGACGGACCGCATGTCGCCGTTTCCGTATCCGCCGATCAGCGCCTGACCGACTGGTTCGCCGAGCTCGAGCCGGCGCAATCGGCCGCGCTCGCGGTGCTGCTGGAGCATCCGTTCGCACGGGACATCCTGCGCGGCATCGCCGAATTCTCGCCATACCTGTTCGAGCTCGCGCGCACTGACCCCGCGCGCCTGATCCGGATCCTGTCATGCGACCCGGAGTCGCATCTTGCCGACCTGATCGAGACCACGTCGCGCGAGGTGCTTGCCGCCGGCAGCGAGGCCGACGTGATGCATCTGCTTCGCCGCATGAAGGCGGAGGCCGCGTTGATGATCGCGCTGTGCGACATCGGCGGCGTCTGGCCGGTGATGCGGGTGACCGCGGCGCTGACCGACATCGCGGTAACTTCGGTGCAATCGGCGCTGCGATATTTGTTCCGGCAGGAAATCGCCCGCGGCCGGATGACCGCCGTCGATCCTGAGCATCCTGAAGCGGGTTCAGGTCTGATCGTGCTCGCGATGGGCAAGATGGGCGCGGGTGAACTGAACTATTCCAGCGATATCGACCTGATCGTGTTCTTCGATCGCGCGGCCGCCACTGCGCTTGCCGAGGATATCGAGCCGCAGCCGTTCTATGTGCGCGTCACCCAGGCGATGGCGCGGATGCTGCAGCAGCGCTCGGGCGAGGGCTACGTCTTCCGCGTCGATCTCCGCCTGCGCCCGGACCCGGCCTCGACCCAGGTAGCGATCTCCACCGACGCGGCCCTGCATTATTACGAGCGCGAGGGACGCACCTGGGAGCGCGCCGCGATGATCAAGGCGCGGCCCTGCGCCGGCGACCCCAAGGCCGGCGATGCGTTGATCGCCGAGCTCGCGCCCTTCGTCTGGCGCAAGCATCTGGACTTTGCCGCGCTGACCGACGTCCACGACATGAAGCGGCAGATGCAGACCTATCGCGGCCAGAGCGAGATCTCGGTCGAGGGCCACAATGTCAAGGTCGGCCGCGGCGGCATCCGCGAGATCGAGTTCTTTGCCCAGACCCAGCAGCTGATCGCTGGCGGCCGCCATCCGGAGTTGCGGGTGCGGCCGACGCTGGAGGCGCTCAACGTGCTCGCCGACAGCAACTGGATCACCTTCGAGGCGCGCGACGAGCTGACGGCGGCCTACGAATTCCTGCGCCGGGTCGAGCACCGGCTGCAGATGATCGCCGACGAGCAGACCCACTCGCTGCCCGAGGAGCCGGAAGCCGTCGAGCGCTTCGCGAATTTCTTCGGTTACGAGAATCGCGAGGCTTTTGCCAAGGACCTGCTCGGCCAGCTCAAGATCGTGCAGAACCACTACGGCAAACTGTTCGAGGGTGACGATCCGACCGGCACCGCGAAGCTGCCGGATATCGACTACGGTGCTGGCCCCGAAGACGCCCGCCTGATCGAACATCTTGCCCATCTTGGGTTCAAGAAGCCAATTGCCGTCGCCGCAACACTGCAGCAGTGGATCGCGGGCGATTATCGCGCGCTGCGCGTGGAGGCGACGCGTGCCGCGTTCCTCGAGTTCATTCCGGGCCTGATCGACGGTCTCGCCGATGCCGAGGAGCCGGACGATGCCGTGGCGGCGTTCGACCGCTTCCTCGGCGCGCTGCAGCGGGGCGGGCGGCTGATCTCGCTGCTCAGCCAGAACCGCGACTTCGTTGCGCTGGTGGCGCTGATCCTTGGTGCTGCGCCGCGGCTCGGCGACATGCTGGCGCGGCAGCCGCAGATCATGGACGGCCTGGTCGACCCGCGCTTCTTCGGCGCCATGCCGGACAAGAAGGAGCTGTCGGAGCGGCTTGCCGCCACGCTGCAGGATGCGTCGTCCTACGAGGATTTCCTCGACCGCCTCCGCCTGTTCGGCCAGGAGAGCCTGTTCCTGATCGGCACGCGGATCCTGTCAGGCACGGTGTCGGCGCAGCACGCCAGCACAGCCTTTGCCGACGTCGCCGAGGGCATCGTGCACACCGTGCACGGCCTCGTCACCGACCAGTTCGCCGCGCAATATGGCCGGATCAACGGGCAGGAGACCGCGATCATCGCGATGGGCCGGCTCGGCAGCCGCGAGATGACGGCGTCTTCCGACCTCGATTTGATCCTGCTCTACGATTTCGACAGCGAGTCGCCGGATTCCGACGGCGAGCGCTCGCTGCACGGCGCGCAGTATTTTGCCCGCTTCACCCAGCGCCTGATCAGCGCTTTCACCACCCGCACCAATTACGGCGTGCTCTATGAGGTCGACATGCGGCTGCGCCCGTCCGGCCGCGCCGGCCCGGTCGCCTCGCGGATCGATGCCTTCGCCGACTACCAGGAGCGCGAGGCCTGGACCTGGGAGCACATGGCGCTGACGCGGGCCCGCGTGATCTCGTCGTCGCCTGCATTCCGCGAGCAGATCGAGGCGATCATCCGCCGCGTGCTGACCCGGCCGCGCGATGCGGCATCGACCGCGGCCGACGTCGCCGACATGCGGCGCGCGATCGCGCTGGAGAAGGGCGAGGACGACGTCTGGGACCTCAAGCTCGCCGCCGGCGGGCTCGTCGACATCGATTTCATCGCGCAATATCTCCAACTCGCGCATGCCTCGGTGAAGCCGGAAATCCTCAGCGTCTCGACGCTGCAGGTGCTCGAGCATGCGGCCAGGCTCGGCCTGCTCGGCCAGTCCGAGGCCGAGATATTGCGCTCGGCGGCGCGGCTCTATCACGATCTGACGCAGATCCTGCGGCTCTGCGTCACCGGCAAGTTCAATCCGGAGACCGCGGGCGAGGACCTGCGGCGCGTGATGGCGCGGGCCGGCGACGCGCCGGATTTCTCCGCGCTGGAAGCGCGCCTGCGCGAGACCCAAAGCGAGGTGCGCCGCGTCTTCAACGCGATCGTGGGCGGCGGCTAACTCTCGACCCGTCATCCCCGCGCAAAGGCTTTGCCTTTGTCGCTGGAGGAGCCGCGTAGCGGCGTCTCGAAGGATGCACGGCCACACTCGGGCCGTCGACCCTTCGAGACGCGCGCAAGAGCGCGCTCCTCAGGGTGACGGTCTAAGAGTACGAGCGTCGTCGGCCTGCTACGCCTGCTGCTTCAGCTTCTGCAGTGCGTCGAGCACGTCAGGGTCGAGGCCGGCGCCGCCGGCGTCGAGATGGGCGAAGATCTGCTTGCGCATCCGCGGGTCCCAGAACTTCCAGATGTGCTCGAAAATGCCCTGTACGGCGCGGTCGTGGCCCTGGCTGTGGAAGAACTTCCCGATCTGGTTCGCCATGTAGATCAGTTTTTCAGGCGACGACGACATAAGCGGACTCCTTGCCGGCCACCGCGCCTGTGACACGTTCCGGATGCGTAAAAATTTCAAATCCATCCGCGCGCGCAATCGCGGCGAGCGTGATGCCGGCGGCGTCCGCCATCCGCACCGCAAGCGCGGTCGGGGCCGATACCGCTGCGATCAGCGGCGCACCGATTGCAGCGGTTTTCTGCACCATTTCGACTGAGACGCGGCTGGTCAGCAGCACCATGCCATCGCTGGCGACGACCTTGTCGCGGGCCAGCGCACCGGCGAGCTTGTCGAGCGCATTGTGGCGGCCGGCATCCTCGCGCAGCGCAACGATGCCGCGCGACGCCGTCCAGAACGCGGCGGCGTGCACGGCGCGGGTCTGGTGATTGATCTCCTGCAGCGGCGCGACCGCCGCCACCGCGGTCATGATCTCGCGCGGCGAGAAGACACGGCCCGCGGGAACGACCGCCGCCGGCCGGACGGCCTCGGCGATGGAATCGATGCCGCAGAGGCCGCAGCCGGTCGGGCCCGCGATATTTCTGCGGCGCTGGGCGATCTGCGCGGCCTTGTCAGGCTTGAGCCACATCCGAAGCTCGATGCCGTCATCGAGCTCGACGATGTCGAGCGTCTCGATCTCGTCGGCCGATTGCACGATGCCTTCGCTGAGGCTGAAGCCGACAGCAAAGTCGCCGAGGTCCTCGGGCGAGCCCATCATCACGGCGTAGGTGCCGCCATTATAGGTCAGCGCGAGCGGCGTCTCCTCCGGGATCAGGCGCGCGCCGTCGCTGAAGACGCCGTTGCGCCAGACCTTCCGGTTCGCCTGGTAGACGGGCTCGCGCATCGTCACTCCGCGGCTTCCACCACCGGCGCGATGCGGCGGGAGTGGCGTGCCTGTTCGTCATAGGCCTTCTGCCAGTCGGACGGACCGTTCGACGGCGAGATCTGCACGGCAGTGACCTTATACTCCGGACAGTTGGTCGCCCAGTCGGAGAAGTCGGTCGTGATGACGTTGGCCTGGGTGTCCGGGTGGTGGAACGTGGTGTAGACCACGCCCGGCGCCACGCGGTCGGTGATCTCGGCGCGCAGCGTCGTTTCGCCGGCGCGGCTCGCCAGCCGCACCCAGTCGCCGTCGCGCACGCCGCGCAGCTCGGCATCGTGCGGATGGATCTCGAGGCGATCCTCGGCGTGCCAGACCACGTTCTCGGTGCGCCGGGTCTGCGCGCCGACATTGTACTGGCTGAGGATGCGGCCGGTGGTGAGCAGCAGCGGGTAGCGCGGGCCGGTGCGTTCGTCGGTCGCGACATATTCGGTCACGATGAACTTGCCCTTGCCGCGTACGAAGCCGCCGATATGCATGATCGGCGTGCCCTCAGGCGCCTTCTCGTTGCAGGGCCACTGCACCGAGCCGAGCTCGTCGAGCCTGGCGTAGGAGACGCCGGTAAAGGTCGGCGTCAGCGCCGCGATCTCGTCCATGATCTCCGACGGATGGTTGTAGTGCATCTCGAATCCCATCGCCTTGGCGAGCAAGATCGTCACTTCCCAGTCGGCATAGCCGTTGCGCGGCGACATCACCTTGCGGACCCGCTGGATGCGGCGTTCGGCATTGGTGAAGGTACCGTCCTTTTCCAGGAAGGTCGAGCCGGGCAGGAAGACGTGGGCGTAGTTCGCGGTCTCGTTCAGGAACAGATCATGGACGATCACACATTCCATCGCCGACAGCGCCGCCACCACATGCTTGGTGTTCGGATCGGATTGCAGGATGTCCTCGCCCTGCACATAGAGGCCCATGAAGCTGCCTTCGATCGCAGCGTCGAACATGTTGGGGATGCGCAGGCCCGGCTCCTTGTTGAGCTTGACGTTCCACATCGCCTCGAACTGCTCGCGCACGGCGTCGCCCGAGATATGGCGATAGCCCGGCAGCTCGTGCGGGAACGAGCCCATGTCGCAGGAGCCCTGCACGTTGTTCTGACCGCGCAGCGGGTTCACGCCGACGCCGGGCCGGCCGATATTGCCGGTCACCATCGCAAGGTTGGCGATCGCGATCACGGTGGTCGAGCCCTGGCTGTGCTCGGTGACGCCGAGCCCGTAATAGATCGCGCCGTTGCCGCCGGTGGCGTAGATCCGCGCCGCCTCGCGCAGATCCTGGGGATCGACGCCGGTCATGATCGCGGTCGCTTCGGGGCTGTATTTCTCCTGGGCGACGAAGGCCGCCCATTCCTCGAACTCGCTCCAGTCGCAGCGCTCGCGCACGAAGGCCTCGTTGACGAGCCCTTCGGTGACGATGACGTGGGCGAGCGCCGTGACCACCGCCACGTTGGTGCCGGGCATCAGCGGCAGATGCAGCGCCTTCACATGCGGCGATGCCACCATCTCGGTGCGGCGCGGGTCGAGCACGATCAGCTTGGCGCCCTGGCGCAACCGCTTCTTCAGCCGCGAGGCGAACACCGGGTGAGCGGAGGCCGGGTTGGCGCCGATGATCATCACGACGTCGGTGTCCTCCACCGAGTCGAAATCCTGCGTGCCTGCCGAGGTGCCGAAGGTTTGCGACAGGCCGTAGCCGGTCGGCGAATGGCAGACGCGGGCGCAGGTGTCGACATTGTTGTTGCCGAAGCCGCCGCGGATCAGCTTCTGCACCAGGTAGGTCTCTTCATTGGTGCAGCGTGACGAGGTGATGCCGCCGACCGAGTCGCGGCCGTATTTCTGCTGGATGCCCTTGAACTTCGCGGCGGCGAAGTTGAACGCCTCGTCCCACGACACTTCCTGCCACGGATCCTCAATCCGTTCGCGGATCATCGGCTTCAGGATACGCTCCTTGTGGGTCGTGTAGCCCCAGGCGAAGCGGCCCTTGACGCAGGAATGGCCGCGGTTGGCCTTGCCGTCCTTCCACGGTACCATGCGCACCACTTCCTCGCCGCGCATCTCGGCCTTGAAGGCGCAACCGACGCCGCAATAGGCGCAGGTGGTGACCACCGAGTGTTCGGGCTGGCCGATCTCGATCACCGACTTCTCGGTCAGCGTCGCGGTCGGGCAAGCCTGCACGCAGGCGCCGCAGGACACGCATTCGGAGCCGAGGAAGCTCTCGCTCATGCCGGGCGAGACGCGGCTGTCGAAGCCGCGGCCGGAGATCGTCAGCGCGAACGTGCCTTGCACCTCCTCGCAGGCGCGGACGCAGCGCGAGCAGACGATGCACTTCGAGGGATCGTAGGTGAAGTACGGATTGGATTCGTCCTTCGGCATCCAGTTGTCGTTTTCGCAGCCGTGCGATTTGGCGAACACGTGGTTCTCGCCTTCATAGCCGTAGCGCACGTCGCGCAGGCCGACGGCGCCCGCCATGTCCTGCAATTCGCAGTCGCCGTTAGCCGCGCAAGTCAGGCAGTCCAGCGGATGGTCGGAGATGTAGAGCTCCATCACGCCCTTGCGCAGCTTCTTCAGCCGCTCGGTCTGGGTGTGCACAACGAGGCCGTTCATCGCGGGCGTGGTGCAGGAGGCCGGAGTGCCGGCGCGCCCTTCGATCTCGATCAGGCAGAGCCGGCAGGAGCCGAACGCGTCGACCATGTCGGTCGCGCAGAGTTTTGGAATCTGGGTGCCGGCTTCCATCGCCGCGCGCATGATCGAGGTGCCCTCGGGCACCGTGACCTGATTGCCGTCGATGGTCAGCGTGACCATCGTCTCGGATTTGGACTTGGGCGTACCGAAATCGGTTTCCTGGATCAGCGACATCGTGATCTCCTGTTATTCCGCGGCCTGCAGCCGGGCCGGTGCGGGACCTAAATCTCCGCCAAAATCTTCCCGGAAGTGTTTCAATGCGCTCAGCACGGGGTAGGGCGTGAAGCCGCCGAGCGCGCAGAGCGAGCCGAATTTCATGGTGTTGCAGAGGTCTTCGACCACCGCGAGGTTTTCCGCCACGCGGTCGCCGTTGATGATCTTGTTGATGGTCTCGACGCCGCGCGTCGAGCCGATCCGGCACGGCGTGCACTTGCCGCAGGATTCGACCGCGCAGAACTCCATCGCGAAGCGCGCCTGCTTGGCCATGTCGACGCTGTCGTCGAACACCACGATGCCGCCATGTCCGATCAGGCCGTCGCGCGCAGCAAACGCCTCGTAGTCGAACGGCGTGTCGAACAGCGCGCGGGGGAAGTAGGCGCCGAGCGGACCGCCGACCTGCACCGCGCGCACCTCGCGTCCGGTGAATGTGCCGCCGCCGATCTCGTCGACGAGCTCGCCGAGCGTGACGCCGAACGCGGTCTCGAACAGCCCGCCATATCTGATGTTGCCGGCGAGCTGGATCGGCATCGTGCCGCGCGAGCGGCCCATGCCGAAATCAGCGTAGGCCTTGGCGCCGTTGTCGAGGATGAAGGGGATCGCCGCGAATGACAGCACGTTGTTGATCACGCTCGGGCGGCCGAACAGGCCCTTGTGCGCGGGCAGCGGCGGCTTGGCCCGCACGATGCCGCGGCGGCCCTCGAGGCTTTCCAGCAGCGAAGTCTCTTCGCCGCAGACATAGGCGCCGGCGCCGACCCGCACTTCGAGATCGAATTCATGCGCCGAGCCGCCGATGCGCTTGCCGAGCAAGCCCGCGCGCCGGGCGGCTGCGATCGCCGCGCTCATCGCCGCGACCGCATGCGGGTATTCCGAGCGGATGTAGATGTAGCCCTTGGTGGCGCCGACGGTGATGCCCGCGATCGTCATGCCCTCGATCACGACGAAGGGGTCGCCTTCCATGATCATGCGGTCGGCAAAGGTGCCGCTGTCGCCTTCATCGGCGTTGCAGACGATGTATTTGCGGTCGGCGCTGGCCTGGGCCACCGTCTTCCATTTGATGCCGGTGGGGAAGCCGGCGCCGCCGCGGCCGCGCAGGCCCGAGGTGGTGACGTCGGCCAGGATCTGGTCGGAGGTCAGCGTCAGCGCCCGCTCCAAGCCCTTGTAGCCGCCATGGGCGCGGTAGTCGTCGACCGAACGCGGATCGACCACGCCGCAGCGCACGAAGGTCAGGCGGGTCTGGCGCTTCAGCCAGGGAATCTCCTCTGTGACACCGAGCCGCAGGGCATGCTGACCGTTGCCGGCCATCGCATCGAGCAGGGCAGGGACGTCACACGCGGTCACCGGGCCGAACGCGATGCGGCCCTGGGCGGTCGCAAGCTCGACCATCGGCTCCAGCCAGCACAGCCCGCGCGAGCCGTTCCTGACGATCTCGACCGCTGCGCCACGCGCGGTGGCAGCCTGCTCGAAGGCGAGGGCGACATCGTCGGCGCCGACGGCGACCGCCGCGGCATCGCGGGGGATGTAAATCCGCATCGTCATCGCTGTGCCTCCGCGACCAGCGCATCGATCCGCGCCTCATCGAGCCGGCCGACCACGCGGCCATCCAGCATCGCCGACGGCGCGGTGGCGCACAGCCCGAGGCAGTAGATCGGCTCCAGCGTCACGCGCTCATCCGCCGTGGTATGTCCCAGCGAAACGCCGAGCTTGGCCTCCGCACGCGCCGCCAGCGCATCGCCGCCGGCAGCCTGGCAGGCCTCGGCGCGGCAGAGTTTCAGGACATGGCGCCCGGCCGGTTGCTTGCGGAAGCCGTGGTAGAAGGTGAACACGCCGTGCACCTCGGCGCGGGACAGATTGAGCGCTTCGGCGACCATCGGGATCGCCGGCTCCGGCACGTAGCCGAACGCCTCCTGCAGCGCATGCAGGATCACCAGCGTCGCGCCTTCGAGCTTGGCGTGCTCGGCGATGATTTCAGCGCCGCGCGCCGCGTCCCAGGGTTCGTATCCCACCGTCATTCGCGCTTCTCACGATCAGTTTTCTGCTTTGCACATCTGCATTGGAATCCCTCGAAACATCAATAAAGCTGTCTCATGCGGCGATTGCGAAACGCGATTAATAGCGTTGCGCAATCGGATGATTTAGGATCGCAATAATGGTCTGGAATCACGCACTTCGGTCGCGTATTGGATTGGGGATCGCGTGGCGGTCGTGGTACGTGTGACAGTGTTGGGACACCGTTTTTCCGATGGGGTTTGATCCTTGATCGACAAGCTGGAACTTCTGTTGGCACTGGCCAAGGAACGGCATTTTGGCCGGGCCGCGGAGGCCTGCGGCGTCACCCAGCCGACCATGTCGACCAGCCTCAAGCAGCTCGAGGAAATCCTCGGCGTGATGCTGGTGCAGCGCGGCTCGCGCTTCCAGGGTTTCACGCCGGAGGGAGAGCGGACGCTCGACTGGGCCCGGCGCATCGTCGGCGATACCCGGGCGATGAAGCAGGAGATCAACAGCCTCAAGGACAAGCTGTCGGGCGAGATCCGGATCGCGGCGATCCCGACCGTGCTCGGCATGGTGGCGGCGCTCACCACGCCGTTCCGGGCGCGCCATCCCGATGTGCGTTTCCGCATCCAGTCCTGCACGTCGGCCGACGTGCTCGGCCTCTTGGAAAATCTCGAGGTCGACGCTGGGCTGACCTATATCGAGAACGAGCCGATCGGCAAGGTCCGCACCATCCCGCTCTACAACGAGAGCTATCGGCTGTTGACCGCGCCCGACGCGATGTTCGGCGACCGCAAGCAGGTGACGTGGAAGGAAGTCGGCACCGTGCCGCTCTGCCTGCTGACGCCCGACATGCAGAACCGCCGCATCATCGACCGTGCGCTGACCTCGGTCGGCGCGGAGGCGACGCCGACGCTGACCTCGAACTCGCTGCTGGTGCTGTACACCCATGTGAAGACCGGCCGCTGGGCCAGCGTGATGCCGGCCAAGCTCGCCGAGACGCTCGGCCTTGCGGATGCCGTGCGCAGCATTCCGATCGTCGATCCGGTCGTGGACTACAGCATCGGCATGGTGATCCCGCAGCGCGATCCGATGACGCCGCTGATCGCGGCCCTGGTGCAGGTCGCGCGCGAGGTCGCGCCGACGCTGGAGAGCGCGTAGCGGAGCTTACGCCGCTTCCGGCAGCTTGCTCTGCAGGGTGCGCGGATCGCGCGGCAGCGTGATACGGACGACGGTGCCGACGCCGAGCCTGGAGCGCAGCCGCATCGAGCCGCCGTGCAGGTTGGTGAGCGAGCGCGCGATCGCAAGCCCGAGGCCCGAGCCCTGGTAGCTCTTGGTGAGCTGGCTCTCGACCTGCTCGAACGGCTTGCCGAGCCGGCGCAGCGATTCCGGCGCGATGCCGATGCCGCTGTCGGCGATCAGGAGCACGATCGAGTCATCGAGCATCTGGCCGCGCACCAGCACGCGGCCGTGGTCCGGCGTGAACTTCACGGCGTTGGAGAGCAGGTTGACGATGATCTGCTTGACGGCACGGCGGTCGGCGACAACCGAGATCGTGCTTTCGATCTCTGATTCCAGCGACAGTCCCTTGTGCTCGGCGCGGCCTGAGACCACCCGCAGCGACTCGGCGAGGATGCCCGAGAGGTCGAGCGGCTCCATGTCGAACTTCATGCGGCCGGCCTCGATCCTCGACATGTCGAGGATGTCGTTGATGACCTCGAGCAGGTATTTCCCCGATGTCAGGATGTCGTGGCAGTACTCTTGGTATTTGTCCGAGCCGAGCGTGCCGAACAGTCCGCTGCCCATGATCTCGGAGAAGCCGATGATGGCGTTGAGCGGCGTGCGCAGCTCATGGCTCATATTGGCGAGGAACTTCGACTTCGCGGCGTTGGCGTCCTCGGCGCGGGTCTTTTCCTGCGAATATTTCTCGGCGAGGTCGGCGAGCTCGACCGCCTGCCGCTCCAGCTCGGATTGCGAGCGCTGCAGGTCGATCACGGTGGCGCGCAGGCGCAGATCGTTGTCGACCAGCTTCTGCTCGTGCGCCTTGATGCGGGTGATGTCGGTGCCGACCGAGACGTAGCCGCCGTCCTTGGTGCGGCGTTCGCTGATATGCAGCCAGCTGCCGTCGTCGAGCTGGGCCTCGAAGGTGCGCGCGCCGGGCGCCGGCACGCCGCTCTCGTGCAGGCGGGTGCGCACCTCGGGCATGCTGCCGACTTCGATCACGGTCTCGTAGGAGGTGCCGGGGCTGACGGCCGAGTCCGGCAGCTTGTGCAGCCGCTGGAAGTGCGAGTTGCAGAGCACGAGGCGGTCCTCGGCGTCCCAGAGCACGAAGGCCTCCGGAATGGTCTCGATCGCGTCGCGCAGCCGGAGGTCGGCTTCGACCGACTTTTCCGCGAGGCTCTTCTGCTCGGTGACGTCGATCGCGATGCCGATCAGATGCAGGCCGCTGTCCGCCGCGGCGTGGCTGAGCTCGCAGCGCACGCGGAGCCAGATCCAGTGGCCGCCGACATGCCGCATGCGGAAGCTCTGGTCGATGTGATCGATCTTGCCCGAGATCAGCTGCTCGGCGATGTCGAACAGGTTGATGTCGTCGGAGTTCACGAGCGCGTTGACCTCGCCGAAGGTGAGGAGGTCGTTGCGGGTGTCGAGGCCGAGCAGGGTGAACATCGATTGCGACCAGAAGATCCTGCCGCGCGACAGGTCCCAGTCCCACAATCCGCAGCGGCCGCGATTAAGCGCGGTGTCGATCCGGCCGCGCACGGCGTCGTTGATCAGGTCGCCCTCGCGGGCGCGGGTCGATTGCCAGTGGAAGGCGAAGCCGAGGATCAGCACCACGAAGCTCGTGGTCGCCGACAACGTTATCGAGAGCGCTGCGTCCGATCCCCAGATCGGCTCGTTCATCTCCTGGATGACGACGACCTGGCCGGGCAGCGACTTGACGAGCTGCGAGATCGCCAGCGCGCCGGTGCCGCCCGGCAACGTCATGTCATTGACCGTCCCCTGCTGGCCCGGCGCGATCATCAGCTGCGCGGTGGAGACGATGTCGAGGATGCGGTCGTTCTCGCCGGCGCTATCGATCGGCACGCGCGCCAGCACGCGGTGATCGGCGCCGGTGATGATGACGTGGCGGCCGTAGGCGATGCCCCAGGACGGAATCAGGTCCGGCAAGAGCTCCTGCATCCGCTCGATGTTGACGAGCCGCTCGCGACGCACCGAAGTCAGGCGATCGAGACGTTCGGCGAGGATGTCGGACAGCGCGGCGAGGTCGCGCTTCATCGCGCCGCGCTTCTGCCGGGTCTGGTCGATCACCTGGACGAAGGCGCCGAGGCAGATCGTGATGAGGAAGGCGATGATGAGAGTAGGCACAGCGCGGCGCAGTGCAGGCTCGGCCGTCAGGAGCCTGTGATAGGCCGGTTTTGCGATCGACTGCGCCAATCCCTTGATCGAATCGGATTGGACGCACGCGTTCGCTGCATGCGCGCGCGCCATGCCCTAGACCCCCGCTCTAAGCTGATTTTTTACCCGGTTCGGATGCTCCCCACGAGGCATCCGAATCATGATGATTTGAATCCAGATTTCCCGGACTGTCGAGAGTCAACGATTCGTTAATGCGAAATAATTCTTGTCCAAATCAGAATCAGTGCGCGCAAACTGAGTCCGAAACAGGAACGGCTCCGTAGAATTACGCGCGCGTCGGTTCTGCGTGACTGATCACACGTTTCACGGTGGGGAACGCGCGGCGCAGCTTGCGTTCGATCTCGTCGACGCTTTCGTGCACCTTGATCACACTCATCGCGGGTGCGGCGCGACAATGGAAGTTGACGATCTCGCCGGCGTCGGTGTTGCGGACCCGCACATTGTGGATGTCATGGATCGCGCCGCCAGCGGCATAGCCGGTCAACGCGGTCCTGATGACCTCGACGCGGTCGGGCGCGGCGTCGGTTCCCCACGGCAGTTCCGGCTCGAGCGGCTCGATATGGGTGTCGACCTCGACGTCCTCGCCAAAATCCTCGCGGATCGCGCGCTCGAGCCCGTGGGCGATGTCGTGCGCGGCGACCAGCGCCATGTCGCTGTCGACTTCGAGGTCGATGCCGACGATCAACCTGCCGCCGATATTGTGCACGGTGACATGATGGATGGCGAGGCCGGAATTGCGCGCGATCACCATGATGCGCTCGCGCACGCTCTCATTGTCGCGCGCCACCGGCACCGCGGTGAAGGTGAGGTCGGCGTCGCCGAACGTCTTGGTCATCGCCTGCTGCGCCCTGCGCTTGATGTCCTCGACGCGGTCGATCGGATAGGTGCGCGGCACCTTGGCGATGGCATCGATGAAATGGGTGGCACCGACCATGCGGACCCGCAGGCGATCGACGTCGACGACGCCAGGCACCGCCTTGATGGCGGTAGTCGCCTTTTCCAGCGCGCCTTCGGGCGCGCGGTCGAGCAGGGTCTCGACCGTCTCCCGCGCCATGCGCAGGCCCAACAGCGCAATCATCACGGCGACCGCGATCGCGGCCGCAGCGTCGCCCCACCAGAAGCCGAAGCCCGCCAGCACGAGGCCGACGATGACGGCGGTCGATCCCATCACGTCGGAGGCGAAATGCAGCGCGTCGGCGGCCAGCGCCTGGCTCTTGGTGTCGCGCGCGGCGCGGTGCAGCGCGCGGGCGCGCCACAGATTGACGCCGATATCGATGACCAGGACGATGAAGGGGACAGCCGAGATCGACGGCGGCGGCGCGCCCTCGCGCAGATGGCTATAGGCCTGGACCAGGATGCCGCCGGCCAGCACGTAGAGCAGGGCGATGATGAAGAGCGCCGAGACGCTCTCGAACTTGCCGTGGCCGTAATGATGCTCGGCGTCGGCCGGCTGGTCCGATACCCGCACCACCGCCCAGGTGATGATGGTGGCGACCAGGTCGATCGTCGAATGCAGCGCCTCGGAGATCAGCGCCAGCGATCCGATGGCAATGCCGACGACGAATTTTGCAACGGCCATGGTGCCGCTGGCGAGGATCGAGATCGCGGCGACGGAGGTCTTGGTGGAGGGTGCGCTGGTGTTTGAAGAGCTCATGGGCGGCGGTGTAGCAGGCCGACTGTGAACATCAAGTGTCGTCAGTCACGCGCAATCGCCACTCACTTGCAACAGCAAACTGGATCGCGGAGTTGTTGCGAACTATTCCGAATCCAGCAGGCGCGTTGCGCAGGTTCATTGGCGTCATTCGGACATCAATCCTCGTTCTCGCGGCGCGTTTCCCCCGCGCTCTGCAAGTGACCGCGCCGTGAGAGGATGGGTTTCGCTGCGCTCTACCCATCTTACGCGCTGGGGTCGAGTTTGGACCCCGGTGCTTTGCGCTCGAATGCGATCACCACTCACGATCCACCACCGTCGAGATGGTGGCCGCGCGTGGAGCAGTTCGAGTTCACTGGCGAGTCTTGTTTTCGCTATAGCTGTTTGACGCAGCGAGGCTGTGGCAATACCAGGAAGCTTCGACGCTGCGCCAGCCTGCGTTCAGGCCGGCCTCGAGGCATTGGTTGTAGTTCTTGAAGTTGGCGGGGTTTCTGCATGTCGTCGAGTAGGCGTATTGACCGGAAACGGAGCAGCCGACCCAGGGCCGGTCGCCCGACCTGAAGCTGGATACGCAACCATCGATGCAACTCGTCGAGATCGTCGACGACCGAGCGGAGGGGGCACGGTGGACAGCTGCGCGTTTGCTCGGTCTATGTGGAGAAGTGACTTGCCTCGGCGCTTCGACCGTGATGTTGGGGAGCGATGTGGAGCGATCGCCCGCAGGCGTTGCGGCGTTTGAAGGTGCCACGCCGCCGGGGCCGCACAGAAGAATTGCAATCGATGTGGTCGCGGCGACCTTGTTGAAGACGGCTTTGTCCGAGACGATCTGGTTCAAGCGGAACGAGGCTCTCATGGCTGTTTACCTCCCAAATCGGATGGCGATGCCATCCGGGCGACGCTCCAAGTTAGCAGATGCCTGACGAAACGTCGCGTCAGGGCTTTGTTTTCAAACGTTTCTGTGCGGTGGCGGACAAGCTGCAGCGTTGCCACGATCTTGCCGCGGTGATTGTCGGCTTCCATGTGGTCGAACGCCTTGCCGATGTCTGCGAGTTTGTAGACCTGGTCGATCACCAGCCGCAGCTTGCGCGCCGCATCCGTGGGCCAAATGTCCACGCGTACCTTGTCGAAGATCTCGCGGATCTGCTCGATCGAGCGGGCGCGGAAGGTGACGCCGATATGCTATTCACGCGTCGTCGAAGAGGTTCTGTTCAGTCATGTTGCTGACGCAATCTCTGTCTTAGACGGGCGAGAATTAAAAACACTGCGTGGGACCGCGCCCGGTTCCCACACTGGTTCCGTCGCCGGAATTGGCACGAATCCGCAAAGAATTGGCACGAGTTAACGCCTCCGCGTTCGCTTGACCCTGTTTTGCGGAATCGGGAACCGAACGATCGAAAAATCAGTCAAGGAGTTATGATGCTGTTCGGCTCGAGCGCCGCAGTTTGCGGCGCCGTAGTTGCGCTCGCCATTGTTGGCACCGCTGCTGGAAGTGAAATCGGTGCGGTTCATTCAAGCGATGTCGTCAATGCCGCTCGTGGGGATGCGATCGTTGGCGCGGCATCCATGTACAATCCGTTCAAGCCCGGCAAGGAGGAGGGCGGACCGAGCACTGCCTCCGGCGAGCGCCATGATTGCTCGGTCTGGGCGGCTGCCATCAGGACAAGTTTGCGTCGGAAGTTTGGTGGGGTCCAATTCGGCGCGAGGCCGAAATATGCCCTCGTCGAGGCTGTAGGCAAGAAGGTCATCGTCAAGATAAATGATGTGGGGCCACTACGGCCTGGTCGTATCATTGACCTCAATGAGCGAACGATGCGCTATTTCGATCCGAGCCTGGAGCTCGGAGTCATTAGCGACGTAAAAGTTAGCCCGCTTGCGGGCGATTATTGGATTCCCGGACCGGCCGGCTGAAGGTCGAACGCGAAAGAGCCAGGGCACAGCTCTCTGGAAGTGGGAATGCTCAGCTCCAGCCGTCGCGCCGGATTGCGCTTCGCCAACTCATCCGCGCTTAGCGTGCCTAGGCGGGTTAGTCCACCGGGTCCGCGCGAAGCGCGGCCCGATGACATGCTCCGGCGTAACCCGCCGTCGTATCCGAGAGAAGGATGGCGGATTGCGCTGCGCTAATCCGCCCTCCGCACCTACAGCGTCACCACGATCTTGCCGAGGTGGTTGTTGGCTTCCATGTGCGCGAACGCCTTGCCGATGTCGGCGAATTTGTAGACCTGGTCGATCGGCAGCTGCAGTTTTCGCGACTCGACCGCGGGCCAGATGTCCTTGCGCACCTCGTCGAAGATCTCGCGGATTTCCTCGATCGAGCGGGTGCGGAAGGTGACGCCGATATACTGGATGCGGCGCGCCGCGTGCAGGTCGAAGTTGAAGTCGCCATGGGTGCCGCCGAGCCGGCCGACATTGACGATGCGGCCCTTGACCTTGGTGGCCTTGAGATTCTGGTTGGCGACCGGTCCTGAGACCTGATCGACGATCAAATCGACGCCTTCGCCGGAGGTCGCCTGCAACACCTGATCGACCCAGCCGGGATCCCTGGAATCGACCGCGAGATCGGCGCCGAATTCCTTCAAGCGCCCGCGCCGCATCGGATCGGTCGAGGATCCGACCACGAGCTTGGCGCCCTTGAGTTTGGCGATCTGCATCGCCATCAGGCCGACGCCGGAGCTCGCGCCCTGGATCAGCACGGTCTGGCCCGGCTGCAGCGCGCCGTTGGTAACGACGGCGTTGTGCATGGTGGCGAGCGCGACGGGCAGGGTGGCGGCCTCGTCGAAATTCATGTTCGAGGGGTTGCGGAACAGCCTTCCGTGATCGGCGAGCGTGTACTCGGCGAACGCCGCGCCGCCGGAGCCCATGATCTTGTCGCCGACCTTGACGCCCTTGGCGTCCGGTCCGAGCTCGGCGACCTCGCCGGCCCATTCCATGCCGAGCACGGTGCCGACGCCGCCGGAGGCGCCATGGACGTGGCCCTTGGTCATGCCGAGATCGGCGCGGTTCAGCCCGCAGGCATGGACTTTCACCAGCACCTGGGTGCCCTTCGGCACGGGTTTTGCGACGTCTGATATCTCGGGGCCGTTTGCGCCGTACACATAGGCTTTCATGGGATTGTTCCTGGCTTGCGTGAGATTAATTCCGTCATCCTGAGGAGCGCGAGACGCGCTTCGCGCTCCTCAGGGTGACGGATCACTACTGGACGCCTATTCCGCCGCCTGGCGCTTGCCGCCGGACATCATGACTTCGAGCCGCTCGCGGATGATCGCTTCCGCCTCGTGGACGATGCGCGAGATCAGTTCGCCGCAGGTCGGGATGTCGTGGATCAGGCCCTGCACCTGGCCGGCCGACCAGATGCCCTCGTCGGCATCGCCGGTCGAATAGACCATCTTGCCGCGGGCGCCGGCGACCAGCTCGCGGACGTCCTCGAACTTCGCGCCTTCCTTCTCCATCTGCACGACCTTGGTCGAGATCGCATTCCTGGCGACGCGCGAGGTGTTGCGCATGGTGCGGAAGATCAGCTCGGTCTCGCGCTCGTCATTGGCGACGATGCGTTCCTTGACGAGCTGATGGATCGGGCTCTCCTTGGTGCACATGAAGCGCGTGCCCATGTTGATGCCTTCGGCGCCGAGCGCCAGCGCGGCAACCAGGCCGCGTGCGTCACCAAAACCGCCGGAGGCGATCATCGGGATCTTCACCTTGTCGGCGGCGGCCGGGATTAGGATCAGGCCGGGCGTGTCGTCCTCGCCGGGATGTCCGGCGCATTCAAAACCGTCGATCGAGATCGCGTCGGCGCCCATCCGCTCGGCGGACAGCGCGTGGCGGACGCTGGTGCATTTGTGCAGCACCTTGACGCCGTGCTTCTTGAACTCGTCGACATGTTCTTGCGGCTTGTTGCCGGCGGTCTCGACGATCTTGATGCCGCTCTCGATGATGGCCTGGCGGTACTCGGCATAGGGCGGCGGCTTGATCGCGGGCAGGATGGTCAGGTTGACGCCGAACGGCTTGTCGGTCAGCTCGCGGCAGCGCGCGATCTCCTTGCGCAGATCGTCCGGCGTCGGCTGGGTCAGCGCGGTGATCATGCCGAGCGCGCCGGCATTGGCGACCGCGGCAACGAGCTCCGCGCGCCCGACCCATTGCATGCCGCCCTGCACGATCGGGTGGTCGACGCCGAACATCTCGGTGAAACGTGTCTTGATCATTCTGCCCTCGGTTTCCGCTGGAATTTTCCGCGACGCGGACGGCTGCGCACGGTTTGTTTTTGATGTCGAGCGGAAGGATGCAGTCCTGACAGGCAAATGTCTACCGGCCGCCGGCGCCGCGCCCATGCGGAAATGAAGGGGCGCGCAGCGGTCAGGTGAGGGCGGGCTCGAGGCTTTCGGTCAATTGCTCAGGCGCTGATGTTCGACACGCAGCGCCTCGAGCTATTTCCGTTCCGATTGAATCGGAACGGAGCTCTCGATTCTTCTTGACGCGTTTTCTTCACGCGAACCGGTACCCACTTCGCTCGAAAACGCTCTGTTGCGAGCAAGGCAAGATGATGCGCGTTACGCCGGCACAGCCTGTTTCATCGACGCGGCGGTTTCCTCGTCGAACGCGGCTGCGATGTCGCGCATGCTGACGACGCCGATCAGGCTGTAATTGTCGATCACCGGCACGTGGCGGATGTGGTGCTTGGTCATGAGATGACGGATGTGCTCGAGCGTGTCGCTCGAGGTGCACGACACCAGCTGCTGCACCGAGACGAACTGCGACACCTTCATGCTGGCGCCGGCTGCGCCGTGCTCGGCGACCGCGCGCACCACGTCTCGCTCGGTGAACATGCCGACTGCGGTGTTGCCTTCGGTGCGAACGACATCCTTGACCACCAGCGCGCTGATATTGCTGGCGCGCATCAGTTGCGCGGCGATCGCAACCGTCTCGTTCATGCGAACCGTGGCGACGCGAGGGGTTTTCTTGCGCAGGATATCTCCGACTTGCATGGCAACCTCCTTGGTAATCGTTGACAGGATTCTGGTATACAAAATACCAATTGTCAACGCAGCCATTGCAGAAATCTACCACCAAGAAATCGCTGAAATAGGCAGGGACGCTGACATTTCGGACGATTATGAGCTGCGATGAGTGACCGGACCTTCGGCTGCCTCGGCTCATTGGTATCTGGCATGCCTGACTGCGCCAAAAGAAAGAGGCGCACCGAAGTGCGCCTCTGTCAGTTCGGGAGGAAGTCTCGAAATCAGGCCCGTCAAATCAGGCCGTCACATCAAGCGGTCTTGGCGCTCGTCGCGGTTTCGGTCGCGGCGGCAGCCTCGTTGCCGTGGATGAAGGCGCGGCGCATCGGCTTGACCACGAACAGCGCCATCAGCGCCGCGGTGGCATTGAGCGCGACCGCGATCACGAACACCGCCTGCCAACCATAGCTGGCGGCGACGATGCTGGCGGCCGGCACCAAGAGCGCGGCGGTGCCCTTTGCCGTGTACAGCATGCCGTTGTTGGTGGTCGCGAACTTCGAGCCGAAGGTGTCGCCGCAGGTCGCGGGGAATAGCGAGTAGATCTCGCCGAACACGCCGAAATAGACCGCGGTTGCCAGCACGAACACCAGCGGGTTGTGGCCCCAGGTGGAGAGCGTCAGCAGCATCAGCGCGCCGGTACCGAACGCGATGAACATGGTGTGCTCGCGGCCGATATTGTCGGAGACCCAACCGAAGAACGGCCGTCCGAAACCGTCGAAGATGCGGTCGAGCGAGATCGCAAAGGTCAGCGCCGCCATCTGGAAGCCGGCGAGCGTCACCGGCGTGTTGGCGATCTTGTAGTCGTGCGCGATCGGCGCGATCTGCGCCGCCGCCATCAGGCCGCCGGAGGCGACCATCACGAACACCAGATACATCACCCAGAAGATCGGGCTGCGCAGCACTTGCGGCGGCGTGAAGTCGATCTTGGTCTGCGGCAGATTGAGCTGCTTCTTCTTCGGCGGGATCGTGACCGCAGGCTTCTGGATGAAGAAGGCGAGCAGGAACACGATCAGGCCTTGCCCGATGCCGAAATCGAAGAACGCGGCCTGATAGCCGCTCGAGGCGATCATGTTGGCGATCGGCACCACGGTCAGCGCCGCGCCGGCGCCGAACCCTGCGGCCGTTGCGCCCGCGGCAAGGCCGCGGCGATCGGGAAACCATTTCAGCGCATTGCCGACACAGGTGCCGTACACCGAGCCGGCGCCGATGCCGCCGATCACCGCCGCGGCGTAGAGCATGGTGAGTGAATCAGCGTACGAGTTCAGTACCCAGGACAGCGTGATCATGACGCCGCCGAACATGATGACGATCCGCGGGCCGTATTTGTCGACGAACCAGGCCTCGACCGGCACCAGCCAGGTCTCGGTCACCACGAAGATCGTGAAGGCGAACTGGATCGCCGCGCGGCCCCAATGATGCGTGCCGTCGATCGGGTCGACGAACAGCGTCCAGCCGTATTGCAGGTTCGCGATCATCGCCATGCAGACGATGCCCATCACGAGCTGCAGCCAGCGGAAGCCACTGGACGAAGGTTGATCTTGTGTGACGGCAGTATTGCTGGAAACCATCAAGTCCTCCCGAGCGCGCTGGTCTTGTGACCGAGTGTCGCAATTATTGTGGCGTATCGTCGCAAGCGCTCGCGGAAGTTGGTATACTATATTCCAGAAAGCAAGCCCATCTTTCTGCTGCGTCGCAGCAAATCTGGCATACGGAGCGCCGGAACCGGCGTCCATTTCGCTCGAAAACGTCCTGGAAGAAACGAAAACGCCCGGCTTTTGGCCGGGCGCTTTCGTTGGCAGGAGTGAGGTCGTTGTTCAGGCCATAGCCGATTTCGCGACCACGATCTTTCGCCACGGTTTGAGCAGCGCGATCGCGAGCAGCGAGGCGAGGATGTTGGCGCCTGCCGCGATGATGAACACGCTGTCCCAACTGCCCGACGACTGCTGCATGTAGTTGGCGATCGGCACCAGCAGCGCCGCCGTGCCTTTCGCGGTGTAGAGCAGCCCCGCATTGGTGGTGGCGAACTTGCTGCCGAACGTGTCGGTGCAGGTCGAGGGGAACAGCGAGTAGATCTCGCCCCAGGCAAAGAACACGAAGCCCGAGAGCAGCACGAACCACACCGGATCGTGTCCCCAGAGGTAGAGCATCCAGATGCCGAAGCCTTCCATGCCGAAGGCGATGAACATCGTGTTCTCGCGGCCGATCATGTCGGAGATCCAGCCGAAGAACGGACGCGTCAGGCCGTTGAGGACGCGGTCGATGGTCGCCGCGAAGGTCACGGCCGTCATGGTCACCGCCATCAGCGTCACCGGCACGCTGTCGACCTTCCAGTCGACCGCGATCGGCTTCAGGTTCGCCGTCACCATCAACCCGCCGGCGCCGACGATCACGAACATGAAGTACATTAGCCAGAAAATCGGCTGCCGCAGCACTTCGGTCGGCTGATAGTTGCGCCGGGTCTGGATGATGTTGGCATTGGCCACGACCGCCGGCACCTGTCCGGCCTTCGGCGCCAGCAGGAAGAAGGAGAGCAGCACGATGATGATGCCCTGGCCGAGACCGAAATAGAGGAAGGTGGTCTGGAAGCCGGAGTCCTTGATCATCGCCTGGATCGGCGCGACCGTGAGCGCCGAGCCTGCGCCGAAGCCGGCGGCGGTGATGCCGGCGGCAAGTCCGCGCTTGTCGGGAAACCATTTCAGCGCATTGCCGACGCAGGTGCCGTAGACACCGCCGGCGCCGATGCCGGCGACGATCATGCCGAGATAGTAGCCGTTCAACGAGGTCGCCTGCGCGTTGATCGCCCATCCGATCGCGCAGAGGATGCCGCCGACCAGGACGACGATGCGCGGACCGTATTTATCGACGAACCAGCCCTCGATCGGCACCAACCAGGTCTCGAACAGCACAAAGAGCGTAAAGGCCCACTGGATCGATGCGCGATCCCATCCAAACTTCTTCTGGATGTCGGGGACGAAGAACGTCCACCCGTATTGATAGTTTGCGATCATCACCATCGCGGCGACGCCGATCGCGAGTTGCGTCCAACGATATGTGTCGCTGACACGCGCGGCCGCCGGGGCCGCAGTTGCCTGAACCATGTCCGCCAATTGATCCTCCCAGTGCGCCCTTGTCGTTGCTTATGGCGCGCGACCGGCATCTTGGTATCTGATATGCCAAGGTTCAAGCTGTCGCAGCGGTAACGCGCGCTTATGCCGCACGGGACTCAGTGGGCATCGCGGGACAGTAATTCAGCGCGCAAAGAAAATGGCCCCGAAAATCGGGGCCATTGGTCGAAGGTTCAATGTCAGGTCGGGTTTCGCGACGAAAGCCGCATCCGGTGGAGAGTGCCGGAAAACCCTTGCCTAGAGGCCGAAGCGCGGCAGGTCGCCGTTGCGGTTGGAGATCTCTGCGCTCTTCATCAGCAGGCGGTCGATCGAGGCCAGCAGGCGGCTGAACAGGGTGGAGGAGGGCGCGAGCGCGAAAGCGGTGGTCTTGGACATTGGTGTCCCCTTTGGCTGGAAGCCAGCAACGGGCCGGCTCATCATCTGCAGCCAAATTATGTATACCAGATACCAGACACAACGGGCTTGTTTGCATAGCAGCATTCGCGACTGTGCATTGCAGCAAAACCGGCTGATTGGCATCCCAGATTGAGGGGCCGTGGACCGAACCCGGACCCCTAAGGGTCAGAATCTCCAGCTAAAACTGGCCTTTACCGAGTGATCCTGCACCCGGTCGGCGAGCTGACCGACATAGGCGATGCCGAGGCTGGCCTGCGGCGTGACGCGGCTGGCTCCGCGCGACTTGGTCTGACGTCGCGGCAGCGATGCCGTCGCAAAGAAAGGCCGCCGAATGCGGCGGCCTTGAGTGACTGGTTTGCTTTTCTTCTTGGCCGATGAAGGGGCGGGGCCAATTCCCTTCACCGCGTCCAGTCTTCGCCGGCGCACAGCGTTCCCATGCAGCCGCGAACATTCAGCGTGCCCGACGAGACCAGCGTCTCCGAGCTCTCATAGGTCTTGCCGTCACCGGCGTTGTAGATCCTGCCGGCCCATCTGTTCAGGCGTGCGGGCTGCATGTTGATGAAGAGCGGCATCTCCATCACCGGTCGGGTCCGCTGCGCGGGATCGGCATTCTTGTCGTCGAGCTGCGGCTTGTCGGTGGCCTTGTCGGTCGGCTCCTTCAGCCAGACGACCCGGCCGCACAGCGCGCTGCCGCAGCGGTGGACCTTGATCGGGGCGTCGCCGGACTGAGTCAGCCAGACGCCGGCCGGGTCGTTGGCGTCGCGGAACCGACGGGCATTTCGATCCAGAACCTGTCGATCCTGAAGACCGGCAAGGCCAAGGCAATGCGCTTCTCGACGCTGTCGGCGATCTGCCGCGAACTGGACTGCCGGCCCGGGGATATCCTGGAGTATGTGCCGGGCGATGAGGGTGACGCTGATGGCGGTGAGGGGAACAAACCGAAGCGCGATCACGTGACCCTCAGCGGAAGTCCGGGATACGCGTTAAACTCCCGGAATTGTTCGACCGAGAGCTTGGCCAATGATTGAGCTGTTGGAGGTTCGACCGGATGATCTTGGCGGTGGTGATCTCGCGCCCGGAGTCCTCGTGCTGCTCAGGGATGCCTTCCCCGAAGATGGTCCCAATGAGGGAGACTATTATCGGGCAGTCGGCGCCCCGGAAATCGCGTTGATCCTTCGTGACGGGCCAATGGTCGTCGGCCATTTGGGTCTCTATGCGCGCGAGGTGAAAATCGGAAGCGCGAATGTCGAGATCGGGATGCTCGGTGGAATTGCCGTTGCCCCCGATCGCAGGCGAAATGGTTACAGCCGCCTTCTGGTTCGGCGTGCGCATGAGCATCTCGCGAAGCGGCAAATCGCTTTCTCGATCCTGTTTGCCTATGAGCCTCGCATCTACCAGGGGAGCGGTTACAGGCTGATGCAGAATGCCACGCACTTCATCGAGCCGGACGGGACACCAAACACTCTGGTTTATCGGGGAAGCATGTACGCAGAACTGACGCGCGATGGCCAAATCAACTGCTCGATCTGCGCGGCCGCACGGTGTGAACAGCAGACGAGCAAGGTCTCATCGTGGCGCTAAGGTCCGCTTCTGATCCGAAGCGGTCATTAAAGCGGCAGCGAGAGTTCTTGCGCCAACCGGGAAAATGATTGCTGATGATCCCACCGACACGCAGCGGGATCGGGCCGATTCGTATTCCGGATGCCGCTGCGCCTTGTGTACCGCCGCTGTTAGGTCAATGGTACTGTCCGATGGCCCCCCGTCCGGAAGTTGCCTGGCGCCTTTCTACGCACGATCGTGCGGCCATGTTTTGGTCAAAACTGCATCCGCATTCTTGAGATGCCCACTGCAAAGGCTCGCGATGGAAAGGGCAGGGTTCGCCAAGGCCAAGATTTTCGCTTTTGGCGACGCGCGGAGCGTTGCCACCTACGCGGCCGAAATCCTGATCATTGCCGCGATTTATGGCGGCCTTGCCGAATCCGCGCGATTGCTTCCTGCAATCAATCCAACCGCGACACCGCTATGGCCACCAACCGGGCTTGCGCTCGCGCTGGTGCTGCTGCGCGGCTACCGGATCTGGCCCGCGATCCTGGTGGGGGCCGTCTCTCCTTGCCTCATGGCCGACCGATCGCTCCTGGAGTTCGGCGCCGCCGGGATCGGCAGCCTGCTTGCTGCATTTACCGGGACATGGCTGATCGGCCGCTGGTCGAACGGTGGCCAGACGTTTGCCACCCCGTCGGGTGTCGCAAAGTTTGCGATCATTTGCTTTGCGCCGACCACGATAATCAGTTCAACCATCGCCTTGGCCGGCGTCACGCTCGCCAACGAATCGAGCTTGTCCGATTCCGTCGTCGCCGGGTTGACCTGGTGGCTCGCGGACGCTGCTGCGGCCCTGGTGATTGCTCCGGTAATCGTGCTCTGGGCGACGATGCCCTTACGCATTTTCTCCAAATGGAACCTGTTGGCATCGATCGCGGTCGCTGCCCTCGCGGGTATCATCGGGCTCGTTGCTTACAGCCCGCTCATCGGGAGCGACCTCGTCAGCAACGACCTCGACGTGTTGCTGCCGCATCGGAGCCTTCTGGGCTTTCTGGTCTTGCTGCCCTTGATCTGGGCCGGCCTGCGCGGCGGTCGATGCACCGTGGCGACGGCTGCGTTGATTTTCATCGGAGTGGCCGTGTGGGGATTCTCGGCGGGGAATGATCCATTTCCGAAAATGGATCCGAATGGAGCTCTGCTATCCCTGCTCGTGCTTTCGATCAGCGTATCGGCGCCTCCTCTTGCCCTGGCCGCGGCAATCGCGACGCGCCAGACCAGGGAAGCCCATTTGCTTTCCGTCCAGGGCGAACTGAGCAGTCAGCTTGAACGCAAGGCCTTGGCGCTCGACAACATCAGACGGCACTTCCAAACCCTTATCGAGGGCGTTGTCGACTATGCAATTTTTGCGCTTGATAGAGAAGGACACGTTACGAGTTGGAATAGCACCGCTCAAAAGATCACCGGTTACACTTCGGAAGAAATCATCGGCAAGCACTTCGGGATATTTTATCGGCCGGATGAACGCCGCGCGGGTTCACCGACACACGCGCTGGAGTCGGCAATCCAAGGAGGCAAGTACGACGTAGAGGGTTGGCGTATCAGAAAGAATGGCACGCCGTTTTTCATCACCGGCTCGGTCTCCTCGAGCCGTGATGACGCAGGAAATCTGATCGGTTTCATCAGTATCCTGCGCGACGCGACGGAGCGACGCGACGCCGAGGAGAAGCTGGTCCAGGCGCGCGAACAGCTCGCGATGTCCCAGAAAATGGAGGCCATCGGCAAGCTGACCGGCGGGATCGCACACGACTTCAACAATCTATTGATGATCATCGGAGGCAGTGCCCAGATATTTCAACGCCTGCTTGATCCAAAACTGCCAAAAGCAATCGAAGCGATACAAACCGCAGCCAAACGCGGCGAAAGTCTCACGCGCCAGTTGTTGACATTCTCCCGTCACCAGCATCTCAGCCCGACGGTCGTTGATCTCCATGCGTCCATCAAGAACATGCGGACCATGATCGAGAGCTCGCTGCGCGGCAACATCGTGTACAACGAGAACGTTGGCGACGGTGTTTCGCCGGTCAAGGTGGACCTCGCCGAACTGGAACTTGCGATCGTCAACATCGCCGTCAATGCGCGAGACGCAATGACAAGCGGCGGCACATTCACGTTATCCGTCCACGCGGTGACCGCAGATCAGGACACCGGCGGCGATCGCCGTGGGAAGGCCTTCTTTGCGATAACGCTTGGCGATACGGGCACCGGTATTCCGCCGAATCTTCTGTCCAAGATGTTCGATCCATTTTTCACGACCAAAGAGGTCGGCAAGGGGACCGGGCTCGGTTTGTCCCAGGTTTATGGTTTTGCACACCAGGCGGGCGGAACGGTGACGGCGGACAGCAAGGTTGGACAGGGAACAACGATTACAATCTATTTGCCGTCCTGTGCAGACGAGCAAATCACCAGCAAGGAGCTCGCCGCTGCCCGGGCAAAGCCAAGGCAGCCGCAGCGGCAGACGGTTCTCGTTGTCGACGACAGCCCCGAAGTGGCGGATGTGACATCCTCGCTGTTCGAGCATCTGGGCTATGAAACCATCTATCGAGATTCAGCCGAAGCGGCATTGAAATTGCTCGATACCGGTACAAAGATCGATCTCGTCTTCAGCGATATCGTCATGCCGGGGACCATCGATGGCGTCGGGCTCGCGAGAGAAGTTCGGTCGCGGTATCCCGGTTTGCCGATAGCCCTTACAACCGGTTACAGCGATGCCGCAAAAGCAGCTCCGGCAAGTCTAAGAATACTTCGCAAGCCGTTCGATACCGAGGCACTGAGAGATTTTATCCAGGATCTTGCGCCGCCGAGATCAGCGCGATCGTCCGGCATACCCTTGGCGTCAGGCACGACTGACGCCGTGCGCAGAAGTTGACTGGTTGCACCATCGCGGGCGGAGGCGTCGATCTCATTGAGGTCCGCTATCGACGCGGAGAGCGGGCAACCAGCCCAAACAAAAATGGCCGCGGTTGCCCGCGGCCATTTGTCGTTTGACTGAGTGCAGCCGTTACTCCGCCGCCTGCTTGCGCGGCGGATCGAGCGCGCCGGAATCGTGGACCTCGGCGACCTGGTGATCGGAGAAGCCGAGCACCTCGCGCAGGATCTCGTCGGTGTGCTCGCCCAGCAGCGGCGAACGCGCGACCTCGCTCGGCGAATCCGACAGCTTGATGGGGTTGCCGACCGGGATGTACCTGCCGCGGGTCGGATGATCGACCTCGACCACGGTGCCGGTCGCGCGCAGCGGCAGCGGCCTGACTCCGGGCAGACTTTATGCCTCCGGCACTCCGGACAAGCGCATGCCTTCGTAGAGGCGTTCGCGTCCGGCAAGATAAACCGGATTGTCGCTCGGCACGTTGGCGCGCAACCTTTGGATGGTAAAGGTCGGATCGAGTGCAAGTCCGTCCTGCGCCGCCTGTCGTGCTTCGCCCAGCGAGCCCAGCAGGGCCAGAGCGGCGGCCAGATGGAAATGCGCCAGCGGATAATTGTAGTTGTCTTTCAGACCATGCCTGAGCCATTCAATCGCTTCGTCGTAGGCACTGAGCTGAATCCTGGAGAAGCCGACAAACGCCCTCCAATAGCCCGCGAAGCTATCGCGAGGAGACAGGCGAAGCGCTTCATTGACATGCGCTTCCGTCTCCAAACCGCGGCCCAGAAGATATTTGGCGTTGCCAATGAAGGCGTGCGCGTCGGCTGAATTTCGATCGATTGCCAGCGCCTGCTGCAAATGTGCGATGCCTTGGGTGGCGCGCTTCGTCGAGACTTGCAGGAGGCCCAGAACCTTGTGCGCAAAGGCGTGCTGCGGGACGATCTTGAGCGCGTTCACCAACTCCGCCTCGGCAGCCGCGAGGCGCGCTGCACGGTCGTCGCTCAAAAACGCGAGGCCGACCGTCGCGTCAATGTTAGCCATACCGACGAGTGCGTTGATGTTGCCGGGGTCGAGTGCCAGGGCGCGCTCGAGAAAGCTGCGCGACCGGGCCAGATTGTCGTTGGTAAGCCCCCTGTGCCAACAGGCTCTGCCTTGAAAATACAAGTCCATCGCATCCGGATGCTGGGCGCGTTCAGACCGTCGCGCCTCGGCTTCGACGAGCTCGATGTCCAGGGTATTGGCGAGTCTCGATACGATTTCGTCCTGCATATCGAACAGATCAGCCTCGGGTTTGTCGAACCGTTCCGCCCAGAGGTGATTGCCAGTTTCAGCATCGATCAGCTGAACGTTGACTCGAAGCCGGTTGCCGCTTCGTTGCATCGAGCCTTCAAGTACATAGCGAACGTTCAACTCCTGCCCGATCTGTTTCACGGGTACCGCCTTGTTCTTGAAGGTGAACGCGGTGTTGCGGGCAATGACGAGCGCTCCGTTGATACGCGACAGGTCCGTCGTCAGGCTCTCGGTTACGCCATCGACAAAATAGTCCTGCTCGGGATTGCCGCCGATATTCGCAAACGGCAGCACCACGATGGACAAATGAGGTGCGAATGGCCGGTTCTGCGTTGCCGCGCTGTCGCGCGCACCGGGGCGAAATCCATCCCGGGCCACGGCGTAGGCCCTTACTGGACGCGCAATATTCTTGAGGTTCTGCTCACCCAAATCGGTGAATTCGACGTCGATCTTGCCTCGAACCTGCTCGTAGGCGGAGGATGAGATGCAGATGCCGCCTGGTTCGGCAATGCTCTCAAGCCTTGCGGCGACGTTGACGCCGTCACCGAGAATGTCGTCGCCTTCGATCAGGATGTCGCCGAGATTGATCCCGATCCTGAGCAGCATACGCCGGTCCTGTGGGATACCGCCGTTCCGCTCTGCCATCGCGGCCTGTACGGTAATCGCGCACTCAACCGCATCGACCACGGAGGGAAACTCAAGCAACAGTCCGTCGCCCGTGGTCTTGACAATGCGGCCGCCATGTCTTGCCACGATCGCGTCCGTTACGGTGCGGTGTTCACGGAGGGTACGGGCCGTGCCGACTTCATCGAGGCCCATCAACCGCGAGTAGCCGACCACGTCGGCCGCCAATATCGCCGATAACCTGCGTCCGACCCGGCCTGGCTGCTCTTGCACCATTGATCTGCAAGTCCCTTCGCCGACCCTTTGTAGGATAATTGAACTGCGCTGCCAACACGCCCGATCGTGACGGCAGCCGGGCTTTCGTCCGCTTCCGGACCAACAGCGGAAAATGCGCTCAATCTCATTGGTGTCCGGTACCGAAGGAGAGCGGACGATCCGTCGGCACCGCGCCACCGCGTTTCCGTTCTCCAAACAAAAATGGCCGCGGTTGCCCGCGGCCATTTGTCGATTTGATTAAGTGCAGCCGTTACTCCGCCGCCTGCTTGCGCGGCGGATCGAGCGCGCCGGAATTGTGGATCTCGGCGACCTGGTGGTCGGAGAAGCCGAGCACCTCGCGCAGGATCTCGTCGGTGTGCTCGCCGAGCAGCGGCGAACGCGCGACCTCGCTCGGCGAATCCGACAGCTTGATCGGGTTGCCGACCGAGATGTACTTGCCGCGGGTCGGGTGATCGACCTCGACCACGGTGCCGGTCGCGCGCAGCGACTGGTCTTCTGCGATCTCCTTCATCGAGAGGATCGGGCCGCAGGGAATGTCATCCTTGTTGAGGATCTCCATCGCCTCGAATTTTGTCTTCGTCATCGTCCACTGTTCGATGCGACCGAAGATCTCGTTGAGGCGCGGCAGGCGAGCCGGCGGCTTGGCGTAGTTCGGATCGGTCTTCCAGGTCGGCTCGCCGATCACGTCGCAGATCTTCTCCCAGACCGGGGCCTGGGTGATGAAGTAGATGTAGGCGTTCGGGTCGGTCTCCCAGCCCTTGCACTTCAGGATGCGGCCGGGCTGGCCACCGCCGGAATCGTTGCCGGCGCGCGGCACCGCGTCGCCGAACGGAATGCCTTCGCCGAACTGGCTGTATTCCTTGAGCGGGCCGTGGGCGAGGCGCTGCTGGTCGCGCAGCTTGACGCGGGCGAGGTTGAGCACGCCGTCCTGCATCGCCGCGGTGACGCGCTGGCCCTGGCCGGAGTGGGTGCGCTGATAGAGCGCGGTGACGATGCCGAGCGCGAGATGCAGCCCGGTACCGCTGTCGCCGATCTGCGCGCCGGTGACCAGCGGCAGGCCGTCGCGGAAGCCGGTGGTCGAGGCGGCGCCGCCGGTGCACTGGGCGACGTTCTCGTAGACCTTGCAGTCCTCATACGGGCCGGGGCCGAAACCCTTGATCGAGGCGACGATCATCTTCGGGTTGATGGCGTGGATCTTCTCCCAGGGGAAGCCCATGCGATCGAGCACGCCGGGGCCGAAATTCTCGACCAGCACGTCGCACTGCTTGATCAGCGCGGTCAACACTTCCTTGCCCTTCGGGTTCTTGGTGTCGAGCGTGATCGAGCGCTTGTTGTGGTTCAGCATGGTGAAATACAGGCTGTCCACGTTCGGGATGTCCTGCAGCTGGCCGCGCGTGATGTCGCCGACGCCGGGACGCTCGACCTTGATCACGTCGGCGCCGAACCAGGCCAGCAACTGCGTGCAGGTCGGACCCGACTGGACGTGGGTGAAATCGAGAATGCGAACGCCCTTGAGCGCCTTGGTCATATCGTTTGCTCCGTGTACTCTGGTCTACCCCTGCACCCGCAGGGAAAATGGGTTGAAGGGGTGGCTTACTTCTTCTTCTGCAGCACGCTCTGAGGATTGAGGTTGCCGATGCGGCCGCTCTCCGAGCCCGCCGCCGGATCAATCACTGCGTTGATCAGCGTCGGCTTGCCGGAATCCAGCGCCGCATTGACGGCGCGCTTCAGCTCGTCGGGGGAGGTGGCGTTGACGCCGACGCCGCCGAACGCTTCCATCATCTTGTCGTAGCGCGAGCCCTTGACGAACACGGTGGTCGCCGGATCGTCGCCGGCAACGTTGACGTCGGTGCCGCGATAGATGCCGTCATTGTTGAAGATCACGACGCAGATCGGCAGCTTGTAGCGGCAGATGGTCTCGACCTCCATGCCCGAAAAACCAAAGGCGCTGTCGCCTTCGACCGCGAGCACGGGCAGGCCGGTCTCGACCGCAGCCGCGATCGAATAGCCCATGCCGATGCCCATCACGCCCCAGGTGCCGACGTCGAGCCGCTTGCGCGGCTTGTGCATGTCGACGACGCCGCGGGCGAGGTCGAGCGTGTTGGCGCCCTCGTTGACGAAGATGGTGTCCGGGCGTTCCGCGATGATGGCGCGCAGCGCGCCGAGCGCACCGTGATAATCCATCGGGGAGGCGTTGCTCATCAGCTTCGGCGCCATCTTGGCGACGTTGTCGTCACGCTTCTTCGCGACCGTGGCGAGCCAGTCGCTCGGCGCGGCCGACCAGTTCGCGCCCATCGCGTCGAGGAACGCGGATACGCAGGAGCCGATATCGCCGACCACGGGGGCGACGATCTCGACGTTGGAATCCATTTCCTTCGGCTCGATGTCGACCTGGATGAATTTCTTCGGGGCCTCGCCCCAGGTCTTGCCCTTGCCGTGCGAGAGCAGCCAGTTGAGCCGGGCGCCGATCAGCATCACGACGTCGGCGTCCTTCAGCACGGTCGAGCGCGCCGCACCTGCGCATTGCGGATGCAGGTCGGGCAGCAGGCCCTTGGCCATGCTCATCGGCAGGAACGGCACGCCGCTCTTCTCGACGAAGTTCTTGATCGCCTCGTCGGCCTGGGCATAGGCCGCGCCCTTGCCGAGGATGATCAGCGGACGCTTTGCGCTCTTGAGCACGTCGAGCGCGCGCTTGACGGATGACGGGGAGGGGATCTGCTCCGGCGCCGCGTCGATCACCTTGACCAGCGACTTCTGGCCGGCGTCGGCGTTCATCACCTGCGAGAACAGTTTTGCGGGCAGGTCGAGATAGACGCCGCCGGGGCGGCCCGACACCGCGGCGCGAATCGCGCGCGCGAGCCCAATGCCGATGTCCTGGGCGTGCAGCACGCGGAACGCCGCCTTGCACAGCGGCTTGGCGATCGCGAGCTGGTCCATCTCCTCATAGTCGCCCTGCTGCAGGTCGACGATCTCGCGCTCGGACGAGCCGGAGACCAGGATCATCGGGAAGCAGTTGGTGGTGGCGTGGGCCAGCGCCGTGAGGCCGTTGAGGAAGCCGGGCGCCGAGACCGTGAGGCAGACGCCGGGACGCTTGGTCAGGAAGCCGGCGATCGATGCCGCATAGCCGGCGTTCTGCTCGTGGCGGAACGAGAGCACGCGAATGCCCGCCGCCTGGGCCATGCGGCCCAGGTCCGTGATCGGGATACCCGGCACACCATAGACGGTGTCGATGCCGTTGAGCTTGAGCGCGTCGATGACGAGATGGAAGCCATCGGTCAGCTCTTGCTCGGTGCCCGGTGCCTCGGACTTCGTAGCGGTATTCAGCATCGGCATCGTCTCCCTGGTCGTTCTTGTTCGGACGATCTGAATGTCGTCTGAAGCGTGTGTGAACTCTAAGTCTTAGGTGAACAGTTCCTGGCCGTGCGCCTCGACGTAAGCCGCCAAGCCAAGCGTGTGATCGCGGGCGCGCTTTTCCGCGAGTTCGGTGTCGCGCGCCTCAAGTGCCTCGATGATCCCGAGATGCTCGGGCAGCGAGGTCGCGGTGCGGTCCTTGCGGCCGATCGTGAGCTGGCGATAGCCGCGCACATGCAGCAGCAGGTCATTGGTAAGGTCGACCAGCACAGGTGATTCCGACAGCGAGATCAGCGCCTGGTGGAAGGCGATGTTGGCCTTGGAATATTCCTCGACGTGATCCTGCGGCAGGCGATCGTCGCTGAAGTCCTTGAAGAAGTCGCGCAGCGACGAGATGTCCTTCTTGCGCGCGGTGGTCGTGATCAGGCGCGCCGCCATGCTCTCCAGCGCCGCCCAGGCGCGGATCATGTCGACGATCTCCGCCTTGGTGCGGCGGACCACCACGATGCCGCGGCGCGGCACGGTCTTCACGAAGCCGTCCTGCTCGAGCATCGCGATCGCTTCGCGGATCGGCGTGCGACTGACGCCGAGACGCTCGGACAATGCGCGTTCGTCGAGCATCACCGGCTCCGGCGTCGCGTAGATGTCCATCTTCAGGATCGCTTCCTTCAAGGCCTCATAGGCCTTGTTCTTGAAGCTCGTCTCCGGCGCGATCCGGACGATGGCGATATCTGTGTCAGCCATGTTGGGTGACGCCTTGGTCTGTTTCGGTTCTGGCACGACTCGTCTCCTCCTCTTGGAGACGTCTTCTTAGCAGAAGAAATACCCTAGATTTTTGGCATGCCAAATACCAGGATGTCAAGCTGCCTATATTTTTCGATATTTTTCGACATCAAGCGACCTTGACAATTACGTTTTTGGCATACCAAATGCCACGAAATCTGTCCCAGGAGGAAGCCAATGTCAAATTCTAAGGATGCGGTCCGCAAAATTCTCGATGCGGTCAAGGCCGACAAGCGCACGAGTCTCACCGCGCCCGAAGGCAAGGTGGTGTGCGATGCCTACGGCATTCCGGTGCCGAAGGAAGGCGTTGCCAAGTCGGCGGCCGAGGCCGCCCGGATCGCTTCCGACATGGGTTTCCCGGTCGTGATGAAGATCGTCTCGCCCGACATCCTCCACAAGACCGAGGCGGGCGGCGTGGTGGTCGGCGTCAAGAGCGCCGCGGACGCCGAGAAGAGCTACGAGACCATTCTCGCTAACGCCAAGAAATATAAGGCCGATGCCAAGATCGACGGCATCCAGGTCCAGCAGATGCTCGGCGGCGGCACCGAGGTGATCGTCGGCTCGATCACCGACGGCTCGTTCGGCAAGCTGGTCGCCTTCGGCCTCGGCGGCGTGCTGGTCGAAATCCTCAAGGACATCACCTTCCGCCTCGCGCCCGCAACCAAGGACGATGCGCTGTCGATGCTCGACGGCATCCAGGCCCATGAGATGCTGAAGGGCGTACGCGGCGGCGAGCCGGTCAATCGCGAGGCGCTGGCCGACGTCATCGTCAAGGTGTCGCAGCTGGTCAGCGATTTCCCCGAAATCGTCGAGCTCGACCTCAATCCGGTGTTCGCCACCAGCAAGAACGCGATAGCGGCCGACGTCCGCATCGTCGTCGACTTCGACTACAAGCCGCGCCCGGCGCCGCGTCCGACCGAGGAGATCGTCGCGGCGATGAGCCGCATCATGCAGCCGAAGGGCGTGGCCGTGATCGGCGCCTCCGCCGAGGACGGCAAGATCGGCAACTCCGTGATGAAGAACCTCATCAACGGCGGCTACAAGGGCGAGATCTATCCGATCCACCCCAAGGCCGAGGAAATCCTCGGCTACAAGGCCTACAAGAGCGTCAAGGACGTCCACGGCGTGATCGACACGGCGGTGTTCGCGATCCCCGCGAAATTCGTGGCCGGCGCGCTCGCGGAATGCGGCGAGAAGAAAATCCCCGGTGCGGTGCTGATTCCGTCGGGCTTTGCCGAGGCCGGCGCGCCCGAGCTGCAGGCCGAGATCGTCGAGGTCGGCAAGAAGTACAATATCCGCCTGATGGGGCCGAACATCTACGGCTTCTATTATACTCCGGCCAATCTGTGCGCGACGTTCTGCACCGCCTATGACGTCAAGGGCCACGCCGCGCTGTCGTCGCAGTCGGGCGGCATCGGCATGGCGATCATCGGCTTCTCGCGCTCGGCCAAGATGGGCGTGTCGGCGATCGTCGGCCTCGGCAACAAGTCCGATATCGACGAGGACGATCTGCTCGCCTTCTTCGAGCAGGATCCCAACACCAACCTGATCGCGCAGCACTGCGAGGACCTGAAGGACGGCCGCGCCTTTGCGGAGGCCGCCAAGCGCGTCTCCAAGAAGAAGCCGGTGGTCGTGCTCAAGGCCGGCCGCACCTCGGCTGGCGCCAAGGCTGCCTCGTCGCACACCGGCGCGCTCGCCGGTAACGACAAGATCTACGAGGACGTGTTCAAACAGTCCGGCGTGATCCGGGCCCGCAGCCTGCGGCAGCTGCTGGAATTCGCCCGCGGCGTGCCGGTGCTGCCGACGCCGAAGGGCGAGAACGTGCTGATCATCACCGGTGCCGGTGGCTCCGGCGTGCTACTCTCCGACTCCGTGGTCGACAACGGCCTGTCGCTGATGCAGATGCCGCCGGATCTCGATGCGGCGTTCCGCAAGTTCATCCCGCCGTTCGGCGCGGCCGGAAATCCTGTGGATATCACCGGCGGCGAGCCGCCGATCACCTATGTCAACACGGTGAAGCTCGGCCTGTCGGATGAGCGCATCCACGCGCTGATCCTCGGCTACTGGCACACCATCGTCACCCCGCCGATGGTGTTCGCGCGCAACATGGTCGAGGTGAAGAAGGAGATGGAGGCCAAGGGCTTCGTGAAGCCGATGGTCGCCTCGCTCGCCGGCGACGTCGAGGTCGAGGAAGCTGCCGAATATCTCTACCAGAACGGCATTCCGGCCTACGCCTATTCGACCGAGCTGCCGGTCGAGGTGCTGGGCGCCAAGTACAAGTGGGCGCGCGGCGCGGGCCTGCTCTGATCGTCTGATCCATCGAAGACCACAGGCCGCCTCGGACATCGTCCGGGGCGGCCTTTTTATTAGGTTAGCCCCGTCCGAGCCCAGCCGCTGAGGTGAGCGGGAAAGGGCGGCATCAGCCTGATCGTTCGAAACCAGCCCAGGCTTTCCTGCTCCGTCTTGCGCGGGTTCCGCGCTTGCCTTTCGCATCTGATGTGCTACTGATATGTCAGATGAGGCACGATGGGAGGACCACGATGGAATTGGCTGCAACAGGGATGACCGACCGCCAGCGCAAATATCGCGCGACCTACCGCGAGCGCGTGGTGGGCTGGTACAATGGCTGGCTGCACGTCGTGCTGATCTACACGATCGGCTTCACCGCGCTGTACGTCTACCTGGCCAATGTGCATGACGTGAAGTGGTGGGAATACCTCACCATTCCGGCGGTCTTCCTGATTGCAAACTTCTTCGAATGGGCGGTGCATCGCTTCGTCATGCACAGGCCGTCGAACGTGCCGCTGCTGCGCGCGATCTACAGCCGCCACACGCTGATGCACCATCAGTTCTTCACCGAGGAGGAGATGCGCTTCGCCGATCATCACGACTGGCGCGTCACCTTCTTCCCGCCCTATGCGCTGGTGGTGTTTACCCTGATGTCGATCCCGCCGGCGATCGTCGCCGGTCTCGTGATCTCGGCGAATATCGGTTGGCTGCTGATCACCACGACCACGTCGATGTACCTGATCTACGAATTCATGCACTTCTGCTGCCACGTCGAGGATAATGCCTTCGTGCGCAACATGCCTTTCGTCAACACCATCCGCCGGCATCATACCGCCCATCACAACCAGTCGATCATGATGGAGCGGAATATGAATCTGACCTTCCCGGTGATGGACTGCTTGTTGGGCACCTCCGATCTCAATCGCGGCCTGCTCGGCCACATCTTCAACGGCTACAGCACGCGCTACGTGAAGACCGACATGCGACGGACGGCGAGGACGCCGCGGGTCGCGGTGAAGGAGCAATCGGTGCCGCATGCCGCAGCTTGAACCCAATCTCGCAGGCCTCGCCTGGTTCGGCCTGCTGTGGAGCGTGTGCTGTATCGGCTTCCTACAGCTGGCCGGGATGTATCCGCTGCGCGGACGCGCCGTTCTGCCGGTGACGGTGACGACGATCTTGTGGTTGATGTTGCTCGCCGGCACGCTGGCATTCGCCCTGCTCGAGCTGCGCTGGACAACGGTCGTTGTCGTAGGCGGCGTGCTGTTCCTGTTCCTGCCTGCACTGTTTCAGGTGCTGCCGGAATGGTGGCGTGACGGACGGGCGGGATTGCGCCTGTCATGTTGCGCCATGATTGCGGCGCTTGCGCTACTCGTCGGCGTGGCTGCACCGTCTTTTCACACTGGATGACCTGAAGGGAGGTCTCGATGCCAAGCCACATCAAGCTCATGCTGTCGCTGGCGTGCCTCGCCACGGCGGCCTGCGGGTACTTTTTCATGGTCTATCTGGGACAGCCGGGACCGAGCTACGCGGTCGCCTTCCTTGGCGTATTCGCCACGGTCGCGATGTGGATCTTCCCCGAGGTCGTCAAGAAGGACCTCAAGATGCGCCCGCCGGGATCTTGATATGATGCGGCAGCACAGGGAGGATCAGATGGCGAGCTACACGGGCGACCGCACCATCGACGGAATTTCCGTTCTCGTCGACGGTGCGCCGCTGTCTGCGCATTACGACCAGCTTCGGCTCACCGAACACGGTTTTGAATGGAGCTATGAGGGGCCGGAGCCGGCACAACTGGCCTTCGCGCTGCTCTATGATCATCTGCACGACGCCACTGCGGCGAAGGCGTTGCACGAAGTGTTCATGAGGCGCGTCGTCGCCAATTTCGACAATGAATGGGAACTTTCCTCCGCCGATCTCGACGAGGCGGTCGCGGCGCTGCGGTCCGGGCAGACGGCCTAACCCCACGCTGATTTTTCCGACAGAGAGCCCTTCGAGATGACCCTGACCTGTCGCGCGGCGGTGCTGCATCAAAGCGGAACGCCACTTTCCGTCGAGCGCGTTTCGCTTGCGCCACCCGCGCCGACCGACGTGGTGGTGAAGGTGCGTGCCGCGGGGCTCTGCCACACCGATCTGGAGGTGATCGACGGATCGCTGCGCTATCCCTTGCCGATGATCCTCGGGCACGAGGCGGCCGGCGTGGTCGAGGAGGTCGGCAGCGCGGTGCGTGACGTGCGAGCCGGCGATCACGTGATCCTGTCCTGGAATCCGCATTGCGGGCACTGCTTTCACTGCGACCGTGGGCAGCCGATCCTGTGCGAGACCTATCTCGCCAGGGGCGCGGAAGGCGTGCATTTCGACGGCGCGTCGAAGGCGCAGCTCGCGGGCGGCAGCGGCCTGGCGCATCTGATGTTCCTCGGCGCGTTCTCGGAATATGTCGTGCTGCCGGCGCAGCAGGCGATCGTCGTGCCGAAGGACATCCCGTTCGATCGCGCGTGCCTGATCGGCTGCGGCGTCATGACCGGCGTTGGCGCCGCGCTGAACGTCGCCGACATCGGCCATGGCGATACCGTGATGGTCACCGGCTGCGGCGCGGTCGGGCTGGCAGCGGTGCAGGGCGCCCGGCTCGCCGGCGCCGGCGCGATCATCGCGGTCGACCTCGATGATGCAAAGCTTGCGCTGGCGCGAACGCTCGGCGCGACACAGGTCGTCAACGCGGCGCGCCAGGACCCGGTCCAGTTCGCAAAGGAGGCGACGCGCGGGCGGGGCGCTGACGTCATCCTCGAGGCGGCGGGCCATCCGCTGGCGTTTCGGCACACCGCGGAGGCGGTGCGGCCGGGGGGTGAGGTGATCCGGCTCGGCAAGATCGACGTCACGCAAGACGTGAGTTTCCGCTGGGGGGCGTTGATGGGCGAGAAGCGATTTCGCCGCTCGAGCTACGGCGGGGCGCGGCCACGGCGCGACTTCCCTTTGCTGGCGCAGGCCTATCTCGACGGC
This sequence comes from Bradyrhizobium sp. th-b2, assembly GCF_000426785.1. NCBI lineage: Bacteria > Pseudomonadati > Pseudomonadota > Alphaproteobacteria > Hyphomicrobiales > Nitrobacteraceae > Bradyrhizobium > Bradyrhizobium sp. th-b2. Next base: position 27,371 of record NZ_AUGA01000026.1, on the reverse strand, counting down.
CGGCTCAAGCTCGACGAACTGATCACCGGCCGCTGCACCCTCGACGGCATCAATGATGGCTTCGAGGCGTTGCGGCGCGGCCGCTCGATCCGCACGGTCGTCGAGTTCTAGAGCATGATCCGGAAAAGTGGTCCGGTTTTCCGAAGAGATCATGCTCAAACAAAGAGATGAGATCATGATGCGATTTCATGTAATCGCATCATGATCTAAAGCTCTCACAGCGTCGAACGTGCAAAACTTTCGATGTAGTCGATCAGGCTGTCGGACGCCGCGCCAGCGGCGTCGACGCGGCGCTCGGCGACGGCTTCGGCGACGTCGGCATGCAGCCGCGCCGCGAGCGGCAGATCGGCCGCTTCCTTGTAATGCTGGTACCAGAATCGGCGCGACAGGCCGTGCATCAGGCCCATGGCGCGGGAGGCGAACTCGTTGCGCGATGCCGCTGAGATCAGTGTGTTGAACTGGTGATCCAGCCGCATGAACAGCAGATCGTCGGATTTTTCCGCCGCGCGCCGCATGCCGGCGGCGATCTCGGTAAACTGGGCGCGCTGCTCGCTGGTGGCGCGCTCGGCGGCGCCGCGCGCCATCAGCCGTTCCAGCTCGCGCCGGACCTCGAGCAGGCGGAGCTGGGCCCGCAGGTCGATCTCGGACACCAGCACGCCGCGACGGGCCAGGATGTTGACGAGGCCGTCGCGCGACAGCCGCTGCAACGCCTCGCGAATCGGCGTACGGCCGATGTCGAGCCGCTTGGCGAGCACGAGCTCGGAGAGCGCGGTGCCGGGCGGCAGTTGCAGGGTCACGATCAGCTCTTCCAACTCGGCATAGGCGCGATCGGTGAGGGTGACGTCGCCTTGCGGGAGTGGGGCCTGCGCGGCAGCGCGCGGCTTATCGGCGGCGGCGGACGATCGCCGCGCCGGCCGGCGGCTTCCTGCTGCGCGCGCGCGCACCGTGCTGGATCGCTTGTTCGAATCGGCCATCGGGGTCACGCGTGCTGCTGTACAGCAGATATCTCACACGCCCCGATGGCACTGACAAGGCCAGTCGATCAGCGCTACGCCGAATCCGGCCGCATGCGGCGAACAGCAGCGCATCATCAGTGCGAAATGCTCTCCAGCGTCCGGCCGCGGGTTTCCTCGCCGAGCAACAGCACCGCCAGCGCCGCCACCACGAACGCGCCGGCGCCCAGTGCGAACACGCCGCTCTGTCCCGCCGCAGGCAGGATCACGCCGATCACATAAGGGCCGATCAGTGAGCCGATTCGGCCGACCGCGGAGGCAAAACCGGTTCCGGTGGCACGGACATGGGTGGGGTACAGTTCAGGCGTATAGGCGTAGAGCGCCGACCACATGCCGAACAGGAAGAACTGCATGCAGAGACCGGCAATGATGAGCTGGGTCTGGTCCGCCGCCGAGCCGTAGAAGTGGCAGGCGATCGCGCCGCAGAGCAGGTTCATCACCAGCGTCGCCTTTCGGCCCCAGGATTCGACGAGCCACGCCGAGACCAGGAAGCCGGGGATGCCCGTGAGCGAAATCAGGATCGTGTAGAACACCGATTTGGTGATCGGGAATCCCTTGGCCTGCAGCAACGCGCCGAGCCACGTGGTCAGACCGTAGAAGCCGAGCAGCGCGAAGAACCACAAGGTCCACAACATCGTGGTCCGCTTGGCGTAGATGCCTGAAAACAGCGTCCTCAGGCCCGTCACTTCGGACGCGGGAGCGGCGGCCTGGCGCACGACCGGCGGCAGTTCCTTGCTGCCGAGACGATCGCGGACCCTGCTTTCGATGTCGCGCACGGTCGCTTCGGCCCGCTCGGAATAGCCGTGGGACGCGAGCCAGCGCGGCGATTCCGGAACGTAGCGTCGCACCACAAGCACGAAGACGGCCGGGATCGCCTGCAAGATGAAGACCCACCGCCAGTCGGCGGCCTGCAGCACGAAGTAGGTCAACAGGCCCGACGCGATGAAGCCGAGCGGCCAAAACCCTTCGAGGAAAGCGATGTAGCGGCCGCGGTTCCTGGCCGGCATGATCTCCGAGACCATCGACTGCGCGACCGGAAACTCCATGCCCATTCCGAAGCCGAGCAGCAGGCGGGATGCGCCGAGCGCGGTCGCCGTCGTCGAGAGACCGCAGCACAGGCTGCCCAATCCCCAGAAGATCATGCTGACCTGGAAGACGCGGGCGCGGCCGAAACGGTCGGCAAGCAGGCCGGCGGAGGCAGCGCCTACGAACATGCCGAGGAAGCTCATGCTGGACAGCAGCCCGGCTTCCGCCGTCGAGAGGCCGAAGGTTTGGCGGATCGAGCCGAGCACGAAGGTCAGCGCGGCCAGGTCCATGCTGTCGAAGAACCATGCGGTTGCGATGATTCCGAAGATCCAGCGCTGATAGGAGGTCAGCGGCAGGCGCTCGAGCCGTGCCGCGATGTCGGCGACCTGCTGGGCTTGCGCGGTGCGCGCGACGGCGGCCGGAGCCCGGCTTCCGGGCGATGCGGTGACGTCGGAAATTGTCATGGCTGTCCTCCCCAGGTGGACGTTGCCGGGCTCTTGTCGGCCCGTCCATGAAATGTCACACGGATGGCAGTGATATGTCAATTGGTGATCAGTGCGGAATCGGCGGTACGAACCCGGCTGCGGCGCCGGATGCGGCCGCGGATAAATCGGCGCACGGCGCGGGCCTGCTGTGATCTGGTCGACGATCCAAGCCGCTTCGGGCATCCTCCGGAGCGGCATCGCCACCCGGTTAACGGCATCCGAGAAATCGGGGGTTAACGGATAATCGGGCTTTAACGGGGGGCGGACTAAACGTCTCGTGATTGCACGCGCTGGAACCCGGCAGGTATCCGATGGCGCGTCCGGAGGAGGCGTTTTCCCTACCATGTCAATTCAGCTCGATTCGGATTTTGAAAGCGACGATCGCGCGAGGGCGCAGATCGACGCGGCGGTCAGCTATCTGCTCAGGGACGCGACCGGCGTGGCGCGCGACCATGCTGTCGAGGCCATCGTCGAACTGGTCCGCGATATCGCAAGCCGGCCGCCCGGTCTCGACATGGCATCGCGGCAGCCGCTCATGAGCGGCGTCGCCTACAAGGATTATGTGATCGATGCCTACCGTCGCGATGTCGATCGCTGGCGCGCCACCATCCGCCGGTCGAACGGCAAGAAGATCCGGATCGCCTTTCCGCCCTCGGTGCGCGACGACGCAACGACGACGGCGGATGCGATCACCGCCGAGAAGGCCATCGAATTCGCCAGGCGGGCGATCGACATGGGCGAAGTGATCTGATCCGCACCGCCTGATGGCTGCCGTCGCCGCGAAAATCCACCCGACGGCCGCCAAGCCTATGCTTGGGACGCGCGATGTGCTCCGATGCGGCGGCCGCACCGGTTCCGCTGCCGTTTGCGGAGACGTCGATCCATCGCTTCCCAGCCGAGAAAAGCCATGCCTTCCGAACTGCGTTCGCCCCGACTCGCCGTCCTGATCGACGCCGACAATGCATCTGCACGGATCGCCGATGCGCTGTTCGAGGAGATCGCCAAGATCGGCGAGGCCAGCGTTCGCCGAATCTACGGCGACTTCTCCAATCCGCGATCCAAGGGTTGGGCCGACGTGCTGTCCAAGCACGCCATCATCCCCCAGCAGCAGTTCGCCTATACGACCGGAAAGAATGCGTCCGACATCACCTTGGTCATCGACGCCATGGACCTGCTGCACAGCGGCCGGTTCGATGGCTTCTGCCTGGTGTCCTCCGACAGCGATTTCACCCGTCTGGCCGCCCGCATCCGCGAGCATGGCATCGACGTGTTCGGGTTCGGCGAGCAGAAGACACCGGAGAGTTTTCGGCAGGCCTGCCGCAGGTTCGTCTATACCGAGAATTTGCGCGGCGGGGTGACGAGCAATCAGGATGCGGCCATGCGTGCCCAGCCGTTGCAGCCGCCTGACGCCGCGACGTCCATCCTCAAGAAGGTCATCGGCCAGATGGCGAGCGAGGACGGCTGGGTGACGCTTGGCGAGGTCGGACGGCAGCTCGCCAATCTGGCGTCCGATTTCGATCAGAGGACGTACGGCTTCCGCACCCTGGGCGAGCTGGTGCGCAGGACAAACGCTTTCGAGATCGAGTCCAAGGGTGGGACGATGCGAATCCGCGTCAAGCCGGCGGCTGCACCGCCGCCAAGGCCGCCAAGACGGCGAGCCGTGCGAAAACCTGCGGAATGAGCGGCCCGCGCTTGCTGTGCTCCGCCTCAATCTGAACCGATCATGAATGCCGCTCGGACATCATCCGAAGCGGCATTTTCATGTGCGCAGGAACTGAAGGGAATTGCGCGCGGAACCGCAGTCTGCGCGCAAGTTTGCGCTGTTGGAACTGGAACGTTCTCATTGCTTGCGATGTTGAGGGGCAGCTCACAACTCGGAGGAGGAGAATGATGAACAAGCGTTTTGCCGTTTCCCTTGTCGCTGCTGCGTCGCTGCTTGCGTCCGGTTCGGCCTACGCGCAGTCCACGACTGCAGCGGGCGCCGCGAACGGTGCGCGGACCGGTGGTGAAATCGCAGGTCCCGTCGGCGAGATCGTCGGCGGCACGGTTGGTGCTGCGGTCGGCGCCGGCCTTGAGATCCCGAATGCGGTGATCGGATCGATCCCGCGCGGCGAGCCGTCGGTGGTGGTGCGCGAACGCGTCGTGGTCGGCGAGCCGCTGCCGGATACGGTCGTGCTGCACCCCGTGCCGCGCTACGCCGAATATCACTATGCGATCGTCAACGATCACCGCGTGATCGTGGATTCCCGGACCCGCAGGGTGGTGAGGGTCATTGACTGATCGCGCCCGGATTTCTGACTGTCGACATCCTCGCGGGCACATCGCCCGCGGGGATTCGTTTGTCCCATGATACGGGCATGGCACAGGTCCGCTTTTGGCATGCACGGAGCGGTTGGCCTGACGGCCTGATCCCCTAGACTGGCTCCAACGAGCGGACGCGGCCAGCGTCCGCCAAGAGCAGGGGATGGAAACATGGGTCGGAAGATCGCGATCGTCGGCGCGGGTGCGGTCGGCGGCTACGCCGGCGCGCATATGGTGCAGTCCGGTGAGGACGTCACCTTCATCGATCCCTGGCCCGAGCATGTCGAGCACATGCGCAAGCACGGACTGCGGGTCACGCACGCGATGGACGTTGCCGAATTCTCGGTGCCGGTGCGCGCGCTGCACGTCACCGACGCGCAGCAACTGGCGAAGGAAAAGCCGGTCGACATCGCCTTCGTCTGCCTGAAGTCGTACGACACGGCCTGGGCGACGATGCTGATCCGGCAATATCTGGCGGCGGATGGTTACGTCGTGTCGCTGCAGAACTGCATGAACGAGGAGACGATCGCCGGCATTGTCGGCTGGGGCAAGACACTCGGCTGCATCGCGAGCAGCATCACCGTCAATCTGCCCGAGCCCGGTCATATTCACCGCGGCGCCGGCAAGGGCGGGGCTCAGCACACCGTGTTTCGCGCCGGTGAGGTGCATGGCCGCATCACCGCGCGGGCGGAAGAGGTTTGCCGTCTCGTCGGCTATTCCGACAGCGCAAAAGTCACGGGCAATCTGTGGGGCGAGCGCTGGTCGAAACTGGTCGCCAATGTGATGGGCAACGGGCTGTCGGCCTGCACCGGCCTGCCGGGCGGCGAGGTGCTGCAGAGCGAACCGCTGCGCCGCTTTTCAACGCGGCTCGGCAGCGAGGCGATCCGGGTCGGGCAGGCGCAGGGCTATCAGCTGGAGGAAATCCTGCATCTGCCGCCAGAGACCATCGCGCGGGCCGGCGAGGGCGATGAGGCCGCGACGCGCGCCTGCGACGCGCAACGCTTCAAGGATGCCAAGCGCACGTCATCGGCGCAGCGCCCCTCGATGGGCCAGGACATGCAGAAGGGCCGCCGCACCGAGATCGAATTTTTGAACGGCCTCGTGGTGCGCGAAGGCGAAAAGCTCGGTATCGCCTGCAACGCCAACGCCGCGCTGACCGACATCGTCAAGCGCGTCGAACGCGGCGAACTCGCGCCGGATCCGCGGCACATCACGGAGTTGCGGATGAATTGAGCGGAGTCGCTGACCCCCACCGTCATTGCGAGCGAAGCGAAGCAATCCATTCTTCCGCACGTCTGGAAAGATGGATTGCTTCGTCGCTTCGCTCCTCGCAATGTCGGATGCGTAAGGCCCTACAGCAGCTGCCGCACCCCCATTCCGTTCATGAAGCGTTCGCGAATCTGCACGGGGTCGCGGCGGGTAGTGCCGGTGCCGGGCTTGTCGTCGATGCGGACGCCGATCAGCGACGGCCCCGAGGCCGATTTCGACTGCTCGATCAGGCGTTCGAAATCATCCTCGTCGGCGGCCCAGGAAGAGTGGGCAAGGCCGCTGGCAAGCGCGAGCGCGACGATGTCGGCATGGCCGGCGGCAGGCGTCGGCTGCGCGCCCGTGATCTGGTAGATGCCGTTGTCCATCACGACCATCGTCAGGTTCTTCGGCGCCAGCGTCGCAATCGTCGAGAGGCAGCCGAGCTGCATCAACAGCGAACCGTCGCCTTCCAGCGCGAACACCCGCCGGTTCGGCTGCGCCAGCGCGACGCCGAGCGCGATCGGAAACGCAAGTCCCATGCTGCCCAGCATATAGAAATTCTGCGGGCGGTGGCCGGCGGCCCACAGGTCGAAATTGGTGTTGCCGATGCCGCCGATCACGGCCTCGTCCTTCAGTTTTGCAACCAGACGCTGGGTGAGGTCGAAGCGGTTCATCACCTTGGTGTTGCGCGCGTGTGTGTTGGTCATGGCGGCGCTCACTTGTCGAAGGTTTTGCCGCCGGTCAACAGCGGCGAGAGGATCAGCGCCACCGGCGCCTGGGTAGCGACGGCCTGCTTGATCGAGCGGTCGGCGATGAATTCGAGCTCGTCGAGCCGGGTGATGGTGTGATGTTCCATCGCAAGCGAATCCAGCACCGGGCGCATGGTGCGGCATACCAGCGCCTGGCCGTAATTGAACTCGCCGAGCGTGCCGCGCTCGGAGACAAACATGATCAGCGGGATCTGGTAGGGCACCGCGAGCGAGGCGAGCACATTGGCGAGCGTCGCAAAGCCCGAGGTCTGCATCAGCACCGCGCCGCGCATTCCGGCCATCCAGGCGCCGGAGACGATGCCGACGGCCTCTTCCTCGCGCGCGGTCGGAAACGTCGTGAAATAGGGATCGGCGTGCAGGTTCTTGATCAGCGTGGTCAGCACCCGGTCGGGCACATAGGGCACCAGCTTGATCTCGTTCCGCTTCAGCGTCTGCAGCACGATGCCGTGCCAGGTAGCCTTGTCCTGAGGCGAGGCTTGTTCCGCGGCCGCCATCCCATTCTCCCTGTTCGCGCGCGACGCTTAAGGCCGCTTGCGACACGCAACTTGACGCCGTGCATGCGATTGTCAACATGCCGCGGCCGCAACGCGATCTGCGGAATTCGGCCATCCCAGCGCCGAACCAACGTGCGATAGAGACGGTAACGATAAAGGGACGGGAGGCGTCGATGGCCGGATGGGTCTGGCGGACCGCCATTGCGGCAGCGGCCATGGTGATGGCCGGCCTTGCGTCCGCGCAGCCGTTCCCGGCAAAGGCCGTTCACATTCTCGTCCCATATCCGCCCGGTGGCGGCGTCGATGTGCTGACGCGGACGCTGGCCGAAGCGGTGTCAAAATCCTGGACGCAGTCGATCGTGGTCGAGAATCGGCCGGGCGCCGGTGGGGTGATCGCCTCGCAGGCGATCGCGACCTCCGCGCCCGATGGCTACAATCTGATCATGGTGGCGAGCGGCCACGCCACCAATCCTTTCCTCTACCCAAAACTGCCCTACGACACGTTCAAGGACTTTTCGCCGATCTCGCTGCTCGCGTCATCGCCGAACGTGCTGCTGGTGCGCGCGGACTCGCCGTTCAAGTCGGTCGGCGACGTCATCGCTGCGGCGAAGGCAAAGCCGGGTAGCCTGTCCTTCGCCCATGCCGGCAACGGCACCTCGACCCATCTGGCCGGCGAGCTGCTCAAGAGCCTTGCGAAGATCGATCTCAACGCGATCCCCTACAAGGGCGGCGCGCCCGCAATCAACGATCTGCTTGGCGGACAAATCCCGATGTCGTTCAACAACGGGCCGGAATCGGTCGGGCAGTTGCAAGCCGGCACGGTTCGCGCGCTGGCGGTGACGACGGGCTCGCGCGCGCCGTTCCTGCCAGACGTGCCGAGCATGTCGGAGACCGTGCCGGGCTACGACACCGAGGTGTGGTGGGGCCTGATCGGCCCTGGCGGCATGCCCGCCGATCTCGTCGCAAGAATCTCGCACGATTTCGTCGCGGCAGTGAACACCGAGGCCGTGAAGGAGCGTCTCGGCAAGCTTGGCGCGATCCCGATCGGCTCGACGCCGGAGACATTCGCAGCCAAGATCAAGGCCGACTACGACAAATGGGGGCCGATCATCAAGGCCGCCGGCATGAAGGCGGAGTGAGCCGATGGCTGCGTCAGAGATTCCCGCCTGCCTGCCGCCGCGTCCGGTGACGCCGCCTAGGGAAAGGTTGCCGGCGAAGGCCTGCGATACCCATGCGCATGTGTTCGGGCCGGCGGACCGCTTTCCCTATGCGGGAGATCGCAGCTACACGCCGCCGGACGCGCCGCTTGCGACCTATCTCGGCATGCTCGATGCGCTCGGCTTCAGCCGCGGCGTGCTGGTGCAGGGCAGCGCGCACGGCCACGACAATTCGGCGATGCTAGACGCGTTGCAGCGCGAGCCGGCGCGGCTGCGCGGCGTCGCGGTGGCCGATGCCGATGTCGCGGCGGGCACGCTGCGGCAATGGCACGTGCTCGGTGTGCGCGGCTTGCGCTTCAACCATTTCTTCCGCGCCGGCCAGTTGCACTATCGCGGCGGCATTCCGCTCGGCGTCGCTGAGACGCACGCGGCTGTGATGGCCGAGCTCGGCTGGCATCTGCAGCTCTGGATCGATGTGAAGGACTTGCCTGACACGATCCCGACGCTGAAGACGCTCGGGCTGCCGGTCGTGGTCGATCACATGGGCCGCACCGATGCGCGCGCCGGCGTCAACACCGAGGGCTTTCAGAGCCTGCTGCGCGCGGTCGGTGAAGGCTGGTGCTGGGCGAAACTGTCCGGCGCGCATCGCTTGAGCCTCAGGGCGCCGGATTATCCGGATGCGCGGCCATTCCACGAGGCGCTGGTCGCGGCCAACTCCGAGCGGCTGGTGTGGGGCGGCGACTGGCCGCATCCGCGGGTCGAGGGCGAGATGCCCGACGCCGGCCATCTGCTCACACTGTTCCAGGAATGGACGCCGGATGCGGCGGCCCGGCATCGCATCCTCGTCGACAATCCCGCAAAACTCTATGGCTTCCCAAACTGAGAGCTGTCCGAAGACATGACCGTCAACATCAAGCGCGTGTTCTACGTCAAATACCTCGCCCATGAGATCTACGTCGATATCCTGAAGAAGCGGCCTGACGTCCGGCTCGACCGTCTCGAGAACGACACACCGGAGACGCAGTTCGCGCCGGTTCTCGCCGACGCGCATGCCTATCAGATCGGCGCGGCGCGCGATGAGCTGGCACCGCATTTCCATGCCCATGCCGAGCTGTTGAACCGCGCGCCGAACCTCTTGATCGTCTCCTCGAACGGCGCCGGGTTCGATCCCGTCGACGTCGATGCCTGCACGGCGGCGGGCGTGCTGGTGGTCAATCAGTCCGGCGGCAATGCCAATTCGGTCGCCGAGCACGCGCTCGGCATGATGCTGACGCTGTCGAAGCGCATCATCCAGTCCGACCGCCGGCTGCGCCGCGAGGCCAATGTCAACCGCAACGACCTGATCGGCAACGAGCTGAAGGACAAGACCGTCGGCATCGTCGGCCTCGGCAATGTCGGTCGCCGCATCGCCGAGCTGTGCAAGGGCCTGCTGCACATGAAAGTGATCGCCTACGATCCGTATCTCACGGCGGAAGAGATGGCGAAGCGGGGCGGCGAGAAGGTCGAGCTCGACGATCTCTTGCGCCGCGCCGATTTCGTCTCGATCTCCTGCCCGCTGGACAGCAAGAGCAGAAGCATGATCGACGCGCGCGAATTCGCGCTGATGCAGCCGCACGCGTATTTCGTCACCACCGCGCGCGGCTTCATCCATGACGAGAAGGCGCTTGAGGGTGCATTGCGCGACAAACGCATTGCCGGCGCCGGCCTCGACGTCTGGTCCAAGGAACCGCCGCCACCGGATCATCCGCTGCTGCAGTTCGACAATGTGCTGGCAAGCCCGCACACGGCCGGCGTCACCCGGGAGGCGCGCATCAACATGGGCCGGATCGCCGCCGAGCAGATCCTCGATGCGCTCGACGGCAAGCGCCCGCCGCGCATCATCAACCCCGAAGTCTGGCCGGTTTACGCGAAGCGGTTCGAGAAGGCGTTCGGGTTCATGCCGCAGTAGCAGACGGGAGTGTGGAATATCGTGTGCCTGGGGCGTCGGCGTCGCATCGTGATGGCCCCGTTAAGCCCGGTGCCGGTCATACAGCTCGGCGCAACTGGAACAGGTGAAGTGTGTTCGGCACTCTGTGCACTAAACCTCAAGCTGTGGTTTATTCGCAACGCGCGAGAGCAAACCGCAGGAAGGGGCGCAGTTTCATTGCTGGACGACCAGGACTCCTGCACTCTGCGCGCGGGGCGCTTCGCGGTGACTCCAGGGGAATGCAGTGGGAACTTTTGTGGTGCCCGACCAGCACGGCGTGTGCGCGCGACGAACGCTGGCTTGGTTGCGTGCCGGGTTGCTCGCGACGGTGGCGCTATTCGTGACTGGCCTGCCGGCCGCGGCTCAGGACGCGACCTGGGTTCTCAACCCTACGGAAAGTGGACCCAACCCGGGGACGGCCGACTACAACAACGTCGCCAACTGGACACCGGCAACAGTACCGATCGGCACCGCCACATTCGGAGTGACGAACAGCTCAAGCCTGTCGTTTTCGGCGTCGAGCACCAGCGTCGGTGGCTGGACTTTCAATGCCGGGGCTTCAGCCTATACGTTTACCCTTGGCGAAGTATTCTTCGGTCGGACACTTACGTTCAATGGCGCCGGCATTGTTATCAACGGTGGCAGCGCAACCATCAACAGCATCACCGACCACGCGCCGTCCGAAATCCAATTCCTCAACGCGAGCACGGCCGGCAGCGCCACGATCAACAACAGCGGCACGCTCTCGTTCTCCGACAGCAGCTCGGCCGGCAGCGCCACCATCGTCAACGACAGCTTTACCGGCAGCGCAATAGGGTTCTCCAACACGAGCACGGCTGGCAACGCCGCCATCACCAATAATTGGACTCTCCAGTTCGGCGACAACAGCACGGCCGGCAATGCCAGCATCCGCAACAACTTCTTCATGGATTTCTTCAACGCGAGCACGGCGGGTAACGCCAGAATTATCGAGAACGGTTTTCTGGTCTTCCACGACACCAGCACGGCCGGCAACGCCACCATTACCAATAATGGCGGCAGCGGAATGAGGTTCCAGGATAGCAGCACGGCCGGCAATGCGACGATCATCAACAATTTCGATTTGGCTTTCGTGAATTCGAGCACGGCCGGCAACGCCACCATCACGACCAACAGCGGTGGCACGACTTCTATTCAGGACACGGCCAGCGGCGGCACCGCGCGCTTCATCCTGAACGGGACCGGTGCGCTCGACATTTCGGGCCTCACGACCGGCGGCACCACGGCCGGGTCGATCGAAGGGGGCGGCAACATCCTGCTCGGCGCCAATACCCTGACGGTCGGCGGCAATGACCTCTCGACGACATTTTCCGGCGTTATCACTCCGGTTTCCGGCGTTTTCAGCGGGACCGGCGGGCTGATCAAGGTTGGCACCGGCACGCTGACGCTGACCGGAATCAACACGTATACGGGCGGGACGACCTTTTCATCAGGCACGCTCTCTGTTTCGGGGGATGCCAATCTTGGGGATTTCTCGGGACGATTGATTTTCGATGGCGGCACGCTGGAGGTCAGCGGCGCCGGTTTCACCTCGTCCCGTGCGGTCCAGATCGGGAGCAATGGCGGGACGGTGCAGGCCGACACCGGCTCGCTCGCACTATCCGGCGTGATCGCGGACTTGGGCGGCGCAACGGGTGCCGTCACCAAGACCGGCAACGGCACGCTGGTGCTGTCAGGGAACAACACCTACAGCGGCGGCACCATCATCAATGCGGGCATGCTGCAACTGTCCGGCGCCGGCACGCTGGGCGCGGCGAGCGCAACGACGACCGTCAATGGCGGCGGAACGCTCGATCTCGGCGGCACCACGCAGACGCAGGCGGCGCTGAAGCTTGCCGGCGGCACCTTGCAGAACGGCTCGCTCAACGGCGCTATCACCTCGACAGGCGGCACGATCGACGGCCTCGGCGGTGCCGCGAGCCTCAACGCGACCGCCGGCACGACGCTCGTGCTCGGCACCAACACCTTTACCGGCGGCACGACGGTGAGCAATGCGACGCTGACGGTGAACGGCTCGCTCAGCGATCCGACCATCGCCGCCGGCGGCCTGCTCAACGGCACCGGCTCGGTCGGCGACACGACGATCCAGAGTGGCGGCACATTCGCGCCGGGCTCCGGCACGCCGGGCACGTCGATGACGGTGAACGGCAATCTCGCGTTCCAGTCCGGCGCGCTCTATCTCGTCGCGGTCAATCCTTCGACCGCATCGTTTGCCAATGTCAGCGGGGCTGCGACGCTCGGCGGCGCCAGCGTCAACGCAACGTTCGCCAACGGCAGTTACATCTCCAAGCAATACACCATTCTAAGTGCCGGCAGCGTCAGCGGCACCTTCGGCACGCTTACCAACGTCAATCTGCCGGCAAATTTCAGCGACACGCTGAGCTACGACGCGACTCACGCCTATCTCAATCTGGCGCTGAATTTCACGCCGCCGCCATCCGCTCCGAACTACGGCCGCGGCCTGTCGATCAAGCAGCAGAACGTTGCCAACACGCTGGTCAATTACTTCAACACGACAGGCGGCATCCCGATGGTCTACGGCACGCTGACGCCATCGGGCCTGACGCAGGCCTCGGGTGAACTGGCAACCGGTTCGCAGCAGACCACGTTCGACGCCATGAACCTGTTCCTGGGGCTGCTGACCGATCCCTTCATGAACCGGAACGGTGGAGTAGCTTCGGCGTCGGGCGCGCCGAGCTATGCGGAGGAGGGCGATACAAACGCCTACGCGATGTTCACCAAGGCGCCGCCGATACCGTTTGTGCCGCGCTGGAGCGTCTGGGCGGCGGGCTATGGTGGCTCGCAATCGACCAGCGGCAACGCCGTGGTCGGATCGAACGATACCACCAGCAGCGTGTACGGCACCGCTGTCGGCGCCGACTATCTGTTCTCGCCGAACACCATTGCGGGCTTCGCGCTGGCTGGTGGCGGCACCAACTTCTCCGTCGTCAACGGCGACAGCGGCCGATCCGATCTGTTCCAGGCTGGCGCCTATATCCGCCACATCGAAGGTGCGGCCTACATCACCGCCGCGCTCGCCTATGGCTGGCAGGACATCACCACCAACCGCACCGTCACGGCGGCCGGCCTCGACCAGCTCCGCGCCGAGTTCAATGCCAATACCTATTCCGGCCGTCTCGAAGGCGGCTATCGGTTTGTCGCGCCGTGGGCTGGCGGCCTCGGCATCACGCCTTACGCCGCAGGTCAGTTCACGACTTTCGACTTGCCCGGCTATGCCGAGCAGGCGCTGGTTGGCTCATCCGCCTTCGCGCTCGCCTACGCTGCGAAGAGCGTCACCGATGTCAGAAGCGAACTCGGCTTCCGCACCGACAAGTCGTTTGCGATGGCCGACGGCGTGCTGACGCTGCGCACCCGGTTTGCCTGGGTGCATGATTATGATCCGGACCGCTCGATCGCCGCGACCTTCCAGGCGCTCCCCGGCGCCAGCTTTGTCGTCAACGGCGCGGCGCAGGCCAGCGATTCCGCGCTGACCACGGCATCGGTCGAGATGAAATGGCTGAACGGCTGGTCCGCCGCGGCGACCTTCGAAGGCGAGTTTTCCGACGTCACCTCGTCCTACGCCGGCAAGGGTGTGGTGCGGTACACTTGGTGAGCGCCGGTATCCGCGATGCAGCGTCTCAGAGGGTCGGAGAATATCTCCTTCGCCGTAACCCAACATGAAGCAATAAACCCACTGTCAAACTGCGGCCGGGCGAAGCGTCCGTTGTTATTTTCCTTGAGATATCGACGGCTTAGCCCGATATCGCCATTTTCCCTTTGTGCCCGTCCATTCCGGGCACGGAAGGAAGATGCGTCATGCGACAGGTCCAGTCATACCTCCGTGCAGCTCCGGCCAGGATCGGCCGCCGCATTGCGCAGATCGTCGCGATCGCTGCCGCCAGCCTGCCGCAGGCCGGCGCGTAAGTTTTCCACCGTGCGCCGCAACCGCGCGCCGAATTAACTCAACACCGCCTCGCGTCAGTGCTAGCACGTGAACCCCGGGCTCTGCCCCCGCAGCAGGGAGGGTTCCATGTCACGCTTCGTCGTTCATTTCATGAAGGACGTGCTCGGCGGCAATGGCCGCCAGCGCGAGGTCTGTCAGGGCGCGCTCGAGATCGACGCCTCGAGCGAAGGCCAGGCCACCGAGATGGCCAAGCTCAAATTCTGTCAGGAGCAGGCGCTGTGCGACTGGTCGCTGCACGCCGACCGCATCCGGATCGAAGCGGCCGACTTGCAAGTGACCTGACACTAGTTCGCGATCGGCCGCATTCGCTCTGCGCTCCCTCTCCGCTTGCGGGTAGGGCAATCGCATATGCGTCTGTTGCAGAAGTCCGGAAATGCCGATGCGATAGTCCCGGGGCGAGGGGCGTCTGCACGATTTCTGGATAATGGAAAATACCGCTGAGTTGCCCGTCGAGTCAAGTTGCCCGTGTCCGCCGGCTACTTTGCATGGGGTTGTTTTCGATATTTTGGCAGTGCACCCCTGCGACGACCTCTCCCGCAAGCGGGAGAGGTGCAGCTAGTCTGCCGCGAGACCGGAGCCAAACGCGGCCAAGCTCGTCGCTTATTCTTCCGGCAGGATGCGCACCGCACCCTTCGCCGCGCTGCTTGCGAACGCCGCATAGGCCTTCAGCGCGGTCGAGACGGCGCGCTTGCGCGGCGCCGCCGGCTTCCACGCCGCTTTGCCCTTGGCTTCCATCGCCGCGCGACGGCGCTTCAGCTCGGCATCGTCGACCCTGAGGTTGACCTTGCGGTTCGGGATGTCGAACTCGATGATGTCGCCTTCCTCGACCAGGCCGATCAGGCCGCCTTCGGCGGCTTCCGGCGAGACGTGGCCGATCGACAGGCCGGACGATCCGCCGGAGAAGCGGCCGTCGGTGATCAGCGCGCAGGCCTTTCCGAGTCCCTTCGACTTCAGATAGCTGGTCGGGTACAGCATCTCCTGCATGCCCGGACCGCCGCGCGGACCTTCATAGCGGATCAGCACGACATCGCCGGCCTTGACCTTGTTGCCCAGGATGGCTTCGACCGACGCGTCCTGGCTCTCGAAGATGCGGGCCGGGCCGGAGAATTTCAGGATGCTCTCGTCGACGCCGGCGGTCTTCACGATGCAGCCATCTTCCGCCAGATTGCCGAACAGCACGGCGAGGCCGCCATCCTTGGAATAGGCGTGCTCGGCGTTGCGGATGACACCCTTGGCGCGGTCGAGATCGACCTCGTCGAAGCGGCGGTCCTGGCTGAAGGCCTCCTGGGTCGGCACGCCGCCCGGCGCGGCCATGTAGAAATTGCGGACCTTGTCGCTTGATGTGCGCACCACGTCCCAGCGATTCAGCGCATCGTCGAGCGTCGCGGCATGCACGGTCGGGCCGTCGGTGGTGAGCAGCCTGGCGCGGTCGAGCTCGCCGAGGATCGCCATGATGCCGCCGGCATGATGCACGTCCTCCATGTGGACGTCCTGCACCGAGGGCGCGACCTTGCAGAGCACCGGCACCTTGCGCGAGAGGCGATCGATGTCCGTCATCGTGAACGGCACCTCGCCCTCGCGCGCGGCGGCGAGCAGATGCAGCACGGTGTTGGTCGAGCCGCCCATCGCGATGTCGAGCGTCATCGCGTTCTCGAACGACTTGAAGTTCGCGATATTGCGCGGCAGCACCTTGGCATCGTCCTGCTCGTAGTAGCGGCGGGCGAGGTCGACGATCAGATGGCCGGCCTCGACGAACAGGCTCTTGCGGTCGGCATGGGTGGCCAGGACCGAGCCGTTGCCGGGCAGTGCGAGGCCGAGCGCCTCGGTCAGGCAGTTCATCGAGTTTGCGGTGAACATGCCGGAGCAGGAGCCGCAGGTCGGGCAGGCCGAGCGCTCGATCACCTCGACCTCTTCGTCCGACACGTTGGAGTCGGCGGCCGCCACCATCGCGTCGATCAGGTCGACCGCGCGCTTCTTGCCCTTGAGCAGGATCTTGCCCGATTCCATCGGGCCGCCCGAGACGAACACAGTCGGAATGTTGAGCCGCAGCGTCGCCATCAGCATGCCGGGCGTGATCTTGTCGCAGTTCGAGATGCAGACCATCGCGTCGGCGCAATGCGCGTTGACCATGTATTCGACGCTGTCGGCGATCAGCTCGCGCGAGGGCAGGCTGTAGAGCATGCCGTCATGGCCCATCGCGATGCCGTCATCGACCGCGATGGTGTTGAACTCCTTGGCGACACCGCCGGCCTTCTCGATCTCGCGCGCGACGAGCTGGCCGAGGTTCTGCAGATGCACGTGTCCCGGCACGAACTGGGTGAAGGAATTGACCACCGCGATGATCGGCTTGCCGAAATCCTCGTTCTTCATGCCGGTGGCGCGCCAGAGGCCGCGAGCACCCGCCATGTTGCGGCCGTGGGTGGTGGTGCGGGAGCGATAGGCGGGCATCGTAAATCCTTGGGCTATGGGCGCTTTTTTAGGGGAGACGGGCCCCTTATGCCCGCCCATGCCTGCGGATTCAAGCGCGGAACCGCATGGCAGAACCCCGCTATTCGGACCATTCCGATGGGCCAGCTTGATCTCAGCCGGCCCCGCGCATTAGGTGGACGGACCGGGCAAGACAATGAACAAGAAAGAACCAAAAGGGAGAGACGCGTGGCAAGGCTGCCCCTGATTGATCCGGACACGACCGGCGGAGACATCCGCGCCGCGTTCGACCGCATGCCGGTCAAGCTCAACATCTTCCGCATGATGGCCCATGCCGAGGCCAATGCGATTCCCGTGATGCGGCTCGGCAACTCCATCCTGCACAAGCAGAAGCTGTCGGCGGTCAACCGCGAGCTCTTGATCCTGCAGGCCGCGCAGCTCGAGGGCGGCGCCTATGAGTGGCGGCAGCACGTGCCGATCGCGCTTGGCGTCGGCGTGACGCAGGCGCAGATCGATGCGGTGGAGCGCGGCAATTACGACGATGCTGCACTTGATGCGGCCGAGCGCGCGCTGCTCGGCTTTGGCCGCGAGGTGGTCGAGAAGGTGCGCGTCAGCGATGCCGCCTTTGCCGGCGTACGCCAGCACTTCAGCGACCAGGAAATCGTCGAGGCGATCGTCGCGCTCGGCTTCTACATGATGATGGCACGGCTGACGGAGGCGACCGAAACCGATCTCGATCCGGCCGCCGGCATGGCCGTCTACGAGGGCGGCAAGAAGCGGAGCTGATGAGATGTCGGAGACGTCGCAAGACTCCAAGCCGGAGCGCTATGTTCGTCCCCTGAGCGCGGAATCGTCAGGCATCGCGCCGGGCAGGGGGCGTCTCAACGGCCGCCGCATTCTGGTGGTCGGCGGCGGCCAGCGCGTGTTCGATGTCGCGACCGATCCGATCGGCAACGGCCGCGCCATGAGCCTGCTGTTCGCGCGCGAGGGCGCGCATGTCGCGGTCGCCGACCTCAATCGCGCCTCCGCCGAGGATACGGTCGCGCGCATTGCTGATGACGGCGGCCGCGCGTTCGCGATCGCTGCCGACGTCACCACGGAGGCCGATGTCATCAGGATGATCGACGAGGCGCACCACACGATGGGCGGGCTCGACGGCATGGTGCTGAACATCGGCACCTTCGGCAAGACCGGGCTCGACAATGTCAGCCCCGAGGAGTGGAACAGGATCTACGACGTCAACGTCCGCGGCCCGATGCTGTGCTGCCGCGCTGCCTTGCCTAAATTCGCGGACGGCGGCGCGATCGTCTTCATCTCCTCGATCGCGGCGCTGAAGGCGGGATCGCAGATGGCGGTCTATGATTCCTCCAAGGCCGCGCTCGGCGGTCTGATGCGCAACATCGCTCATACCGGCGCACGGCGCGGCATCCGCGCCAATCTGGTCTATCCCGGGCTGGTCGACACCCCGAACGGCCGCGAGGCCGTCGCGGGCCGGCCGTCGCGCGGCAAGGCGCATGTCCCGTTCGGCCGCCAGGCGACGGCGTGGGAGATCGCCTATGCGGTGCTGTTCTTCATGTCGGATGAAAGCGTCTACGTCACCGCGCAAACGCTGGCGGTGGACAGCGGACTGAGCGGAATGTGACCGAATCGAGCTCCGCCGCTATTCCGCGGCGATGCTGGTCGGCACCGGGATGCCGACCCTGGGGCGCGTCTTCGCCGCGCGGCGGTTCTTCTTGCTGAAACGGCTGCCGGCCAGCAGCGAAGCGGCGGCGCGCAGCTGCTCGCGCAGCCATTGATTGGTGGTGTCGCCCTCGGCGGTGGCATGCCAGTAGAGATAATTGACGTGCGGGCTGATCGGGAACGGGCAGGGGAAGCACTGCAACAGCCCGGGATCCTCCAGCACGGAGGCGGCGCTTTCCGACGCCGTCAGCAGCATGTTGCTGCGGCTCACGACGTGGCAGGCGGTCGCGAAATTCTGGCAGGTCAGGCGAACGGTACGCGTCAGGCCGAGGCGCTGGAACTGGAAGTCCTCGAACGACAGGCCGCTGCGCCGCGACGTCACGCAGACATGCTCCATGCGCAGATACGCCTTCTTGTCGAGCCTTGTGCCGAGTTCGGGATGGCCGCGCCGCGCGAATACCGCGATATGCTCGGTCAGGATCTGCTCGCGCCGCACCTCCGTCGAGAGCGGCAGCAGCGTATCGATCGCGACATCCAGCGTGCCGGCGGCAAGCTCGCGCTCCAGATTGTTGCGCTCGCTGCGCACGGTCGCGATCTCGACCAGCGGCGCCACCGTGCTGATCCGGTTGATCAGCGCGCTCAGCATTGGCGCCTCGAGATTGTTGCGCAGGCCGATCACGAACCGCTTCGGCGTCTTCGCCGGATCGAACCGGTGGGTGTGGGTCAGCGTAGTCTCCAGGCCGTTGAGCGCCTGGCGCACCGTGGTGATGATCTGGCGCGCCAGCGGCGTCGGCGTCATCACGTGGTTGCGGCGCACGAACAGCGGATCGTTGAACATCGCGCGCAGCCGGCCCAGCGCATGGCTCACCGCGGGCTGCGTCAGATTGAGGCGGAAGCAGGCCCGGCTGACGCCGCCCTCGGAATAGATCGCGTCGAACACGACGAACAGATTCAGGTCGACGTCGCGTACATGCATGGAAATGATCTACCCGTATCCGTCGAATGCATTTGACGAATACTAGTCGGCACTCTTAAAGTCTCAAACAAAATAATACCTGGAGGAAACGATGAGCGTGCAATCGCCATCGCGCGGCGTTGCTGTCCCTGCGGCATCATCTCGCTCGGGCACAATGTTCGCAAAGCCGAGCCAGGAGCAGATCGTGCTCCTGATCACGATCGCGCTTCTGGTCGTGTTCGGCCTGACGCTGAACGGCTTTGCCACCGTCTCCAACCTCCTGAATCTGTTGCGGAGTATCTCCATCCTCGGCGTGCTCGGCCTCGGCATGGGGCTGATCGTGATCAGCCGCGGCATCGACCTCTCCGAGGTCGCGATCATGGCGGGTTCCTGGGCGATCGCGCTGATCGAGATGCAGAACGGCATGCCTGTTTTCACGGCAGTGCTGCTGGCGCTGGCGATCGCGGTGCTGATCGGCGTCGTCAACGGCGTGATGGTCGCCTTCGTCGAGGCGCCGGCGCTGTTCGTGACGCTGGCCGCGGGCTTCGTGATCTATGGCCTGGCATTCTGGATCGCGCCGGCCTGGGTGGTCTACGCGCCGAAGGATGCGCCGGGCCTGATGTATCTCGGCGCCGGACGGCTGTTCGGCATCCCGGTTCCGATCCTGGTGTTCGCGGTCTGCGCGATTGCGATGCACCTGTTCCTGTCGCGCACCTCGATCGGCCGCTTCATCTATGCGCAGGGCGACAATCCGGAGGCCGCGCGGCTGACCGGCGTCCCGCTGCGGCCGCTGATCGTGCTCGAGCACGTGCTGGTTGCACTGCTCGCCTGGATTGCAGGTCTGGTCTGGGTCGGCACCACAGGCAGCATGCAGATGGCGATCACCCAGGGCACCATGATCTTCGACGTCGTGCTGGTCGTCGTGATCGGCGGCATCAGCCTGATCGGCGGCCGCGGCAGCGTGTTCAGCGTCGTGGTCGGCTGCGTCCTGATCGGCACGCTGCTCAACGCCTTCACCATCATGGACGTCAACAGCGAGGTGCAGAACATCGTCAAGGGCGTGGTGCTGCTGGCCGCCATCGTGCTCGACAACTGGCTGCATCCTCGCGACGAGGAGACCGCGCGGCAAGGCGACTAAAACAAGGCGACTAAGCAAGACGACTGAGCGCGCCCCTCGCGCCAATCAATCGGAACAATTCCCAATCAATCAAAAGAATTTTGTGTGGAGGAGACGATGAAGACGACCAAGTTCTGGACGATCCTGCTCGCCGGCGCGACGCTGGCCGCGATGCCGTTTGCGGCATCCGCGCAGGAGGAAGGCACCAAGACCGCGCGCGAGCTGCGCGCCGTCTACGACAAGGCGCTGCAGGGCAAGACGATCGCCTATCTGCCGATCGCGCTCGGCGTCCCGCTGTCCGACGAATGGGGCCGGGTGGTGCAGGAAGAGGCCGAGTGGCGCGGCATGAAATACGTCGTGCGCGATCCCAACAACAACCCCTCGGCGATGCAGCAGGCGCTGACCGCGCTGGTCGACCAGAAGCCCGACGTGCTGATCGTGCAGAATCCGAGCGTCACGCTGTTGATGAAGGACCTCAAGCGCGCCGAAAGCCAGGGCACGCATGTGATCCAGATCAACATGTCCTCGAACTACAAGTCCGGCGCCTTTGTCGGTGCCGACTGGCGCGAGATCGGCAAGATGCTCGCGAGCGAAACCGTGAAGGCCTGCGGCACCGGCTCCGGCAAGTCGGGCAAGGTCCAGATCGTGCAGGGCGAACTGACCGCGGCCGCCAGCGTCGACCAGGTCGGCGGCATCATGGAGGTCTTGAACAAGGATCCCAACATCAAGGTTGTTTCGAACCAGGCCGCCAACTGGGACGCCAACACCGCACTCAATGTCACCGCAACCGTGATCCAGCAGCATCCTGATCTCTGCGCCTCGATCGGCTTCTGGGGCATCATGGAGTCGGGCGCCGCGCAGGCGATCCGCAACGCCGGCAAGATCGACGATGTGAAAGTGTTCGCCTCGGGCGAGGGCTCGCAGCTCGATTGCGATCAGGTCAATTCGGGCAATTTCTACAAGTTCCTGAGCTACAAGGCGACCGAGCAGGGCCATGACCTGATGTTCGCCGCCGAAACCCTGCTGGTATCCGGCGAGAAACCGGGCGGGCGCAATCTCGTCTACTACACGCGGCCGATCTGGCTCGATAAGTCGAACGCCTCGGGCGCCAACTGCTTCGCGCTACCCAAGAAAAACTAACAAGGCGCGAGACAGCCGGCGCGGGGGGCATTCCCGCGCCGGCTGTATCACAGGCATGATCCGGAAAAGTGGAAGCCGGTTTTCCGAAAGATCATGCTCAATAAGAGAACGAGATCACGATGGGAGTTCTCACATCATGATCGAGGGAGTGCTTTGACGATGTCGATGGCTGTCGATTCCTTTGCCGCATCGGTGCGGCGGTTCTCGCCCCGGCTTTTGCTGTCCGAGCTGTTGCTCAAGCAGTGGTTCGAGCCGGTGGTTCCCTTCACCGTGATGATCGGGCTGTGGACCTATTTCGCGCTCACCATTCCCGACTACGCCTCGGTGCAGAACTCGGTATCGCTGCTGCGGCTGTTCGCCGAATTCGGCTTTGTCGCGCTGGCGATGGGCTTCTGCCTCGTCACCGGGGGCATCGATCTCTCGGTCGGCGCGATCTTCGCGCTGTGCAATTTTGCAGCACTGTATTTCCTGCTGGTGCGCGAATGGCCGGTCGGTCTGGCTATTCCGGCGACGCTGGCGGTCGGCGCGCTGCTCGGCAGCATCAACGGCTTCCTGATCGGCTTTCTGAAGACGCGGCCCTTCCTGACCACGCTGGTGACGCTGATTATCCTGCGCGCCTCGGTCAATCTGCTCAACACCAGCTATGCTCAGGTGTTCGCGACCAACTCGGTCGAGAGCGACGCGTGGGACTTCGTCGGCGGCGGCAGCGTGCTCGGCATTCCCATCAATGCGGCGACGCTGTTCGTGGTGCTCCTGATCTGCCACATCTTCCTGTCGCGCTCGCGCTATGGCTGGCATCTCACCGCGATCGGCGCCAGCCGCAAGGCGGCGCGCCACGCCGGCATCCGTGTCCGCCTGATGCTGTTCATGACCTATGTGCTGTCGGGCACGCTGTGCGCGGCGAGCGGCATCTTCTACGCTGCACGTCAGGCCTCGACAGATTCCACCACCGGCGTCGGCTGGGAGTTCCAGGCGCTCACCGCCGTGGTGCTCGGCGGCGTCTCGCTGGCCGGCGGCAAGGGCACGGTGTGGCGGGCCATGATCGGCGCGCTGATCATCTTCCTTCTGATCAACGGCCTCGTGCGCATGGGCATCCCCGGCTACGTCACCTCGGCGGTGACCGGCATGATCCTGCTCGCCGCCGTCGGCATCGACGTCAAATGGTCGAAGAACCGCGGCAAGGCGATCCAGAAGATCTACGTCAACCCGGCCTTCGTGCCGCTCGCCTCGGCGCCGGCAGTGCAGCCCGGCGCGACCTCGCCCTACGCGCAGAACGACCGGCTGATCAACGCGCAGGCGATCGGCGTCGATCAGGTCGAGGGGCCGGAGGACGTCATCCTGGACCGCCAGGGCCGGCTGTACGGCTCGACCCGCGACGGCAATGTGATCCGCTTCTCCGGGCCCGACTTCAAGACCCGCGAGGTGTTCGCCCATATCGGCGGCCGGCCGCTCGGCATGCAGTTCGATCGCGACGAGAACCTGATCGTCGCGGTCGCCGGCATGGGCGTCTACGGCGTCGCGCCCGATGGCCGCATCTTCAAGGTCACCGACGAGACCAACCGCACCTGGTACAAGCTGAACGACGATTCCCGGCTGCGCATGGCCGACGACCTCGACATCGCGCCCGACGGCAAGATCTATTTCAGCGACTGCACCACGCGCTACGAGATGACCACCAACACCCTCGACATTCTCGAGGGCCGGCCGAACGGCCGCGTGGTCTGCTACGACCCGGCGACCAAGACCACACGCACCGTGATCAACCACTTCTATTTCCCGAACGGGATCTGCGTCTCGCATGACGGCAAGTCGATCCTGATTGCGTCGACCTCGCTGTGCAAGGTGTTCCGCCACTGGATCAAGGGGCCGAACAAGGGCAAGACCGAAGTGCTGATGGACGAGCTGCCGGGCAACCCCGACAACATCAACCGCGCTTCCGACGGCACGTACTGGCTGGCTTTGGTCGGCATCCGCACGCCGACCTTCGACCTTGCCGCGCGAAAACCCGGCTTCCGGTTGCGCATGGTCAAGCAGGTGCCGACTGACGAGTGGCTGGCGCCGGCGCTCAACCATGGCTGCGTGCTGAAGTTCAACGAGCAGGGCGAGGCGCTGGAGTCCTGGTGGGACCCGACCGGCATCTCGCATTCGACCTTGACCTCGATGCGCGAGCACGAGGGCTATCTCTATCTCGGCGGGCTCGAGAACAACCGGATCGGCCGCATCAAGCTCGACGGCGTCGACGACAGCTGGACCGGCTACGACGCCTATTGGGGCGCAAAAAGCAGGGTGGCGAAATAATGGGATTTTTCGATCATCTGCTGCGCGATATCAGAAGCGTCATCGACCGCGACGGCGGCCAGAACGCGATCCCGCCGCTCGACGGCGCGATGAGCCCGAACGATCGGCTCGACACCGCCGTGCCGATTGGCGAGCCGCTGCCCGGCATCGACGACGTCATCGCGGCCGGCGACGGTGCGGTCTATCTCTCCGCCGGACGGCAGGTGGTCAAGCTCAGCGGCAATGATCTCTCGACCCGCACGGTCGTCGCCGAATTCGAGGACGATGCCGGCGGGCTCGCTTTGCATCCGGACGGCCGCCTGCTGGTCTGCGTCGCGGGCAGGGGGCTTGCTGCGATCGATCCGGCAAAGCCCGATCCGCGCTGGCTGGAGGCGGCCAGCAGCAGCGCGCTCACGGGGCTGTTGTCGGTCACGGCGGCGCCCGATGGCCGCATCTATGCCGTCGAAGGCAGCGCCGGCCGTCGCCCAGGCGAGTGGCGGCATGATTTGATGGAGAAGCGCACCAATGGCCGCCTGATCAGCTGCGGCGCCGGCCTCGACAATCCGCAGGTGCTGCTGCGCGATCTGGCCTATCCCTTTGGCGTCAGCGTTTCGGACGACGGCAACAGCCTGTGGCTCACCGAGAGCTGGGCGCATCGGCTCAGCCGCTTCGCGCTTGGCGGCAACGCCCTTGGCGCCCGGGAGATTGTCGCCGCCAACATGGCGGGCTATCCGGCGCGGCTGCATCCGGACGGCCATGGCGGGCTGCTGCTCGGCGTCTTCGCGCGCCGCACGCATTTGATCGAGTTCGTGCTCAAGGAAGACGATTTCCGCGAGGAGATGATGGCGACCATGCCGCCGGACTACTGGGTGGCGCCGGCGCTCACCGGCGGCAGCGATTGCCTGGAGCCGATGCAGATAGGCAGCGTCAAGGCACTCGGCATCCAGAAGCCATGGGCGCCGCCGCGGTCCTACGGCCTGCTGCTGCATCTCGATGCCGACGGCGAGGCCAGCGACAGCCTGCACAGCCGCGCCGGCGGCCGCTTCCACGGCATCACCGCCGCCTGCGCCACGCCGTCCGGCGTCGTCATCGCCGCGCGCGGCGCCGGACGGCTGCTGCGCTACACGGGAGACCTGCGATGAATGACGGTTTGATGCAGGCGACACCCAGCGCCAAGACAGCAGATGCGTCCGCAACCCGCGAGCCGGTGCTGCGGATCACCGGCGGCTCGAAAATCTATGGCGGCGTCCATGGCATCGAGGGCGTCAATTTCGATCTCTATCCTGGCGAGGTGCATGCGCTGGTCGGCGAGAACGGCGCCGGCAAGTCGACGTTGTGCAAGGCGATCGCGGGCGCGATCAATCTCACCTCCGGCGACTATCTGCTCGACGGGAGGCCTGCCAATTTTGAGCAGCCGCGCGATGCGCTCGATGCCGGCATCTGCATGGTCTATCAGGAGACCAGCCTGGTGCCGACCATGACGGCGGCGCAGAACATCGAGCTCGGCAACGAGAAGCTGCTGACGCGTTTCCGCACCCTGAACATCCAGGCCCAGCAGCTGCTGCAGTCGCTCAACTTCCACGTCGATCCGGCAACGCCGGTGGCGCTGCTCGGCACCGCCAAGAAGCAGATGGTGGAGATCGCGCGCGCGATCTACAACAAGGCGCGCATCATCATCTTCGACGAGCCGACCGCGTCGCTGACGCCGGAAGAAATCGTCCACTTCTTCCATCTGGTGCGCGACCTGCGCGCCCGCGGCGTCTCGATCATCTACATCTCGCATGCGCTGGAGGAATCGCTCCAGATCGCCGACCGCATCACCGTGCTGCGTGACGGCAAGCTGGTAATCACGGCGCCCGCCAAGCAGCTAACCCGCGACGCCCTGGTGCAGCACATGGTCGGGCGCGAGGTGGCGCAGGCGGTCTACGGCCGCAAGGAGAAGACCCATCAGCGCCGCGAGAAGGTGCTGACGGTCGAGAACGTCACCATGGGCATGGCGGTCAAGAACATGTCGTTCTCGGTCTATGCCGGCGAGGTGGTCGGCATCGCCGGCCTGATCGGCTCCGGCCGCACCGAGATTGCAAAGATCATCTACGGCGCGTTGAAGCGCAATCTGGTCAATGGCGGCACCATCCGGCTGCGCGGCAAACCGATCCGCTACCGTGTGCCGCGGCAGGCGATCAATGACGGCATCGCCTACATCACCGAGGATCGCAAGGCCAACGGCTTCTTCGAGACCATGGTGGTCGACGACAACGTCTATATCGGCAGCCTCGCCACACGGAAGGGCTGGAGCTTTCTGCTGTCGCGCGCCAGGCGCAGCAAGCTCGCCAACTACTGGGTCGAGCGGCTCAAGATCAGCGCGTTGCAGCGCAAGGCGCGGATCGTCGAGCTGTCCGGCGGCAACCAGCAGAAGGTGGTGCTGGCGAAGACGCTGGTGCAGGAGCCCTCGATCATCTTCTTCGACGAGCCGACGCGCGGCGTCGACGTCGGCACCATCCCGCACATCCACGGCGAAATCCGCCGCCTCGCCGACGAGGGCAAGGCGGTGGTGGTGATATCCTCATATCTGCCGGAGATTCTCGCGGTGTCCGACCGCATCCTGGTCGCCCGCACCGGCCGCATCGCCGCCGAATTCGACGCCGCCGACGCGACGCAGGACAAGATCCTTTACGCTGCGGTGCATTGAGGGCGCGCCACCGCGCCACAAACTCAGTGTCGTCCCGGCGAAGGCCGGGACCCATAACCACAAATTGTCGTTGTTACGCATCGCTAGCACGACGAATCGCGCTGACAACACCTGCTGCGGCGTATGGGTCCCGGCCTGCGCCGGGACGACAGATGCGTAGGGCGGACTAGGTGGCGTGGACACTTATCGCATCCATAGAACGATGGCTGCGAGAGTGACGACGGCAAGGTAATTTCGGGCGGTTTTTTCGAAGCGGGTTGCGACGCGACGGAACTGCTTGAGTTTGCTGAAGCAGCATTCCACGAGATGGCGCTGGGCATAGAGATGCTTGTCGAGCGGATGTTTGAGTGCCCGCGACGGGTTGTTGGGGATGACGGCGAGTGCCCCTTTGGCTGCGATGGCTTGGCGCGAATGATCGGCGTCGTAGGCCGTATCAGCCATAACGACCTCGGCAGGCAATCCCTCGATCAGTTCGGCAGCTTGCGGCGCGTCGCCCTTCTGGCCTGCGGTCAGCGTGAACCGCACCGGGCATCCCAGGCCTCGGACGGCCAGATGTATCTTGGTGCTCAGGCCGCCGCGCGAGCGGCCGAGCGCTTGATCTTCAGACCCCCTTTTTTCGCTCC